>JAOPUS010000102.1 GCA_025963345.1 Blastococcus sp.
ACGTGGACGCCGAGTCGATCGTCGTCCGCACGCTGGCCTCGCTCGCCGAGTGGAACCAGCTGGACCGTGACGTCGTCCGTCAGGCCGTGGAGAAGTACCAGATCCGCGACGTGCAGGCCGCCCCGGCGGACACCACCACGTCGCCGGAGCAACAGCCCGAGGCGTGAGAAGGGACCCCTCCCGACTCCCCTCCTGAACGGATCCGCCACCCGCAGGGGGCCGCACGACGGTGACCCGGGCCTCCGGGTCACCGTCGTCGGCGGCGGGGTCGTGGGTCGGACCTGCGCTCTGGAGCTCGCGCGGGCAGGGCACACCGTCGAGATCCGGACGGCAGATCCGGTCGACGCCACGACGTCAGCGGTGGCGGCGGCACCGTGGTCGCAGTTCTCGCCGAGGACCCGTCGACCGGCGTCGCACTGCGCCCGGGGACCGTCGAGGCCGCGGTCCTGGAGCGCGCGTGCGCCCTGGTGCCCGAGCTCCGAGGGGCGCGGGTGCTGTCGCGGGCGGTCGGGCTGCGGCCCGGACGGCCCACCGTGCGGCTCGACCGCACGCTGATGGACCGGCGGCCCGTGATCTCCTGCTACGGGCACGGGGCGCGGGGTCACCCTCTCGTGGGGCTGGGCACGGGACGTCGCGGCGCTGACCGGCGTCGCCGGCTGACGGTGTCCGTCACCCAGCGACTCCGCTCACCGGTCGGTCGGTCGCCGTCGAGACGACGTCGTGCCACGTCGCCTCGGCCCCGGCATGGCCCACCCGGACCACCTGCTGGATGGTGCCGGCGACGGTGACGACGGCCAGCACCCCCGCGACGAGCGGCAGCCACCGCGGTCCCGCGCCGCTCCCCGTACGCGCGCGACGACGGTCGAGCAGCCAGAGACCTGCGGCGACCACGAACAGCCCGATGGCCCAGGGCAGCATGCCGTCGGCCAGCTGCGCGTGCCGCTCGACCAGCGCGCTCCGCCCGACCATGCGCTCCAGGTTCTCCCCGCTGTCCGTCGACAGCGGCACCAGCACCAGCGCGACGCCCGCCAGCAGCGGGGTCACGATGCCGAGGCGGCGGCGGGCGGCCGGCCAGAACGCGTGCAGCAGGACCACGAGGCCTGCCAGCGGCAGGAGGACCACCGTCGCGTGGACGACGATCGCGTGGGTGGGTAGTCCGAAGACGGTCTCGGGCACGGGTTCCTCCGGCTCGTGAAGGCAAGGGCGCCCGACAGTCACTCACATGCACCTGGGACGGAGCTGGGAATCGGCTCAGCCGGCCAGCGCCTTCAGCGCCATCCAGGCGTAGAGGGCGACCCCGGCCGGAAGCGGTTCCTCGTCGAACACCACCAGATTCGAGTGGTTGCTCGGCGCGGTCGCCGGATCGAGACCGGGCGGGCAGGCGCCGAGCCACGCCATCGCCCCGGGCACCCGCTGCAGCACGTAGGAGAAGTCCTCCGCCCCCATCAGGGGCGCCGGGGACAGGCAGCTGGCCCGCTCCCCCAGCAGCTCGGCGGCGGCACCGAGCACCCGGACGGCGGCGCCGGGGTCGTTCACCGTCACCGGGTAGCCCTCCTCGTGCTCGAACTCGACGGTGAGTCCGTGGGCCGCCCCGATGTGCGTGGCCACCCGCCGCACCGCGGCGACGACGTCCGCACGGCGCTCCGCCGAGAGCGTCCGGATCGTGCCCTCGAGGAAAGCGGTGTCCGGGATGACGTTGTTGGCCGACCCGGCCTCGATGTGGGCGACCGTCACCACCGCCGGGTCGAAGACGTCGACCCGGCGGGTGACCATCGACTGCAGGGCCAGCACGATCTCGGCCGCGACCGGGATCGGGTCGGCGGCGGAGTGCGGCTCCGAGGCGTGTCCCCCGCGGCCGCGGACGACCATCCGCCACTGGTCGGCCGCTGCCATCATCGGCCCCGGCCGGACGTTGACGCTGCCGCTCTCCAGCGTGGAGGAGATGTGCAGCGCGAACGCCCCGCTCACCGGCGCCTCGGGGACGACGTCGAGCAGCCCCTCCTCGAGCATGTAGCGGGCGCCGTGGAAGCCCTCCTCCCCCGGCTGGACCATGAACACGACCTGGCCGGCGAGCAGCTCGCGTCGCTCGGCGAGCAGCCGAGCGGCACCCAGCAACATCGCCACGTGGGTGTCGTGACCGCAGGCGTGCATCGCGCCGGGCACCTCGGAGGCGAACGGCAGCCCGGTGTCCTCGTGCACGGGCAGGCCGTCCATGTCGCCGCGCAGCAGGTAGGTCGGGCCGGGGCGGGCACCGCGGAGGACGCCGACGACGGAGCTCGTCGTCTTCCCGATGGTCAGCTCGACCGGGAGGTCGGCGAACGCCTCCAGGACCATGGCCTGGCTCTGCGGCAGGTGCAGGCCGATCTCGGGGTGCCGGTGCAGCCGGCGGCGCAGGTCGATGGTGCGGTCGGCGTCGTTGTAGGCGGCGGAGAGCAGCTCGGGGGCGCTGATCGGCATGCCCCCACTCTCTCCCAGGCCGCACGTCCGCGCGACGATCATGAAGTTCCGGTGGCGACTCGCCGCGAGTTGACGGCGGGTCGCCCCGCCAACTTCATGATCGCGGGGATCACGGGGCCGCCCAGGCCGGCCGCTCGGAGTCCAGCTGCCAGACCAGCACCGCTCCCGGCCCCCTCACGGGACCGCCGCCCTGCTGCTCCACGAGCACGCCGTCCACACCGCGGACGACGAGCAGCCCCGGCGGCACCTCGACGGTCTCCCCCGGTCGCACCCGCGCCAGCCAGAGCCTCGCGTCCGGACGCCTGAGGTCCACCCAGCCGGCCGCGGCGCCCAGCACCTCGTGCGACGGCGGCGCCCCGGGCTCGGCGCTGCGCAGGTAGCACTGCAGGACCCGCGCCCCGTCGTCCCCCGCCACCTCGTCGTGGGTGAGCCCCGAGCCGGCCCGCAGGACGGCGACGTCGCCCGCGGTCAGCTCGGCGCCCTCGGCCCAGCTGTGCCGCAGCGAGCCCGCGAGCACGACCGCGACGACGTCGACGTCGCGGTGCTCGTGCCGGCCGTAGCCGGCGCCGGCGGCCAGCCGGTCGTCGGCGATCCGCAGCAGCGGGCCGAGGGAACCGTCGGTGGGGGCCAGCACGATCCGCTGGTCGAGGCCGGTCACCTCGCGGGCCACAGCACCGCCCGGCCACCGGACAGCGCGCCGAAGACCAGCGCGGTCAGCAGCGTCCAGGCGATCCCGAGCGACCACCCGCCGAGGACGTCCGAGGGGTAGTGGACGCCGAGCCACATGCGGGTCAGGCCGACCACCAGCACCAGCACCGCACCCGCGACGAGCGACCACCGCCGCGCCCGCGCCGACATCAGCGGCCAGGCCAGGATCAGCGCCACCGCGACCAGCGTGGCGATGCCCGACGAGTGCCCGCTCGGGAAGCTCAGCGTGTCGAGCCGGGCACCGCCTTGCGCGTACCCGGGCCGGACCCGACCGACGGTCTCCTTCAGCAGCGTCGTGAGCGGGCCGATGCCGACGATCGTCACGGCGACCCACAGCGCCGTCCACCACGCCCGCCGCCGCAGGAGGAGCACCAGCACGGGCAGGAAGACGACGAAGCGGAACCACGAGGACCCCGGGGCGGTCAGCACCTCCAGGAGCCAGTCCAGCGCGGCGGAGCGGTGGTCGCCGACGTACAAGGCGTCGGTGACGACGGCGTCCAGGCGCAGCTGTGGGCCGAAGGCGGTGCGCACGCCGGCGCCGAGCATCGCCAGCACGACCAGGCAGAGGGCCGCGCAGAGGGCCGCGCAGACGGCGGCGGTCCGGGTGGCACGCGTTCGGGTGACGACCGAGCTGCCGTCCGGGGGAACAGTCACCGCCCTACTCTCCCCGACCGCGATCCGCGTGACACGCTGACGGCGTGAGGAGTCGGGTGAGCAACCGCCCGCCGACCGAGGCCACGCTCCGGCGGCTGGAACGCTCGTCGGGGGCACTGGCCACGCGGGCCGTGGCCAGGATGGACGACGAGCTCCCCTGGTTCCGCGACATGCCGGCCGACCGGCGCTCCTGGGTCACCCTCGTCGCGCAGAACGGCATCGCCTCACTCGTGGAGTGGTGCCGCGACCCGGGACGGCCGCCCCGGCTGACCGGTGACGTCTTCGGTGCCGCTCCGCGCGAGCTGGTCCGGGTGGTCGCCCTCAAGCAGACCGTCGACCTCATCAAGATCGTTGGGGACGTGCTGGAGGACCACGTCCCCTCGGTGGCCGAGCCCGGTGACGAGGACGCGCTGCACGTCGCCGTCCTGCAGTTCAGCCGGGAGGTCGCCTTCGCCACCGCCCACGTCTACGCGAGCTTCGCCGAGAACCGCGGGGCCTGGGACGCACGGTTGGAGGCGCTGGTCGTCGACGCCCTGGTGCGCGGCGAGCGGTCCGACGAGCTCTCGGGGCGCGCCGCAGCCCTGGGCTGGGCCACGAGCACGCCGGTCATCGTCCTGGTCGGCGCGACGCCCGAGGGCATCGACGACCCGCACGCGGCCGTCCGCCGGGCCGCGCGGTCTCTGCGCAGCGAGGTCCTGGTCGGCGTGCACGCCGACCAGCTGGTCGTCGTCCTGGGCCGGCACGAGGGACTGGAGGACGTCGCCGAGCGGGTCGGCGACGAGTTCGGCGGCGGCCCGGTCGTGACCGGCCCGGTCGTGGACGGCCTCGGCCACGCCGGCGAGTCCGCCGCGGCGGCCCTGGCCGGGCTGCGCGCCGCGCGCGCCTGGCCGGACGCGCCCCGGCCGGTCTCGGCCGACGCCCTGCTCGCCGAGCGCGCCCTGGACGGCGACCCGCTGGCCCGTGCGCAGCTACAGGACCGGGTGGCCCTCCCGCTGCAGGCCGCGGGCGGCGAGGTGCTGGAGACGGTGCGCGCGGTGCTCAACAGCGGCGGCAACCTGGAGGCCAGTGCGCGGGCGATCTTCGTGCACCCCAATACCGTCAGGTACCGGCTCAAGCGGGCCGCGGACCTGACCGGACTGTCGGCCACCGACCCCCGCGGCAGCTGGACGCTGCAGGTCGCCCTGGCCCTCGCCCAGCTGGACCAGGATCGCTCCCTCTGGCACTGAGTTCCGCCGCCAGACGTGTGGTCCCTACCACCAGAAAGCCCTGAATCCGGCTCCCAAGCCCCCCTCTTTGTAGGTTCCCTACAAAGATCAGCGGTGAGCTTTCGTGCTGCTCTGCGCCCCACGCAGCGATGATCACTGGCACGGTGAAGGGGTGCTGGCCGTCCTCGCCCCCGGACAGGGCGCGCAGAAGCCCGGAATGCTCACCGACTGGCTCGAACTCCCCGGAGCCGAATCCTTCTTCCGCTGGGCCGGCGCGATCGCCGACGCCGACCTCCTGACCCTCGGCACCACCGGTGACGCCGAGGCGATCAAGGACACCGCGGTCACCCAGCCGCTCGTCGTCGCGATGAGCCTGTTCATCGCCCGCGAGCTCGGCGGGCTCCCCGGCCCCGTGAGCCACACCCCCCATGCCGGGCGGGATGTCGTCATCGCCGGGCACAGCGTCGGGGAGCTCACGGCCGCCGCGCTCGCCGGGGTGCTGTCGGTCGAGGCGGCCATCGCGCTCACCGCCGTCCGCGGGCGGGCCATGGCCGCCGCCTGCGCGCAGACGCCGACGGGCATGTCCGCCGTCCTCGGCGGCGAGCCTGACGAGGTCCTCGCCGCGATCGAGAAGCACGGCCTGACCCCGGCGAACATGAACGGCGCCGGGCAGATCGTCGCCGCCGGGTCGCTCGACGGGCTGGAGGCGCTGAAGGCCGACCCGCCGGCGAAGGCCCGGATCATGCCGCTGTCGGTCGCCGGCGCCTTCCACACCGACTACATGGCGTCGGCGCGCGAGGAGCTCGAGGGCCTGGTGGGCGGCCTCCGCCCCGCCCAGCCCAGCCGGCTGCTGCTCTCCAACGCCGACGGGCACGCCGTCGACACCGGCGCCGAGGCGCTGTCCCGGCTGGTCAGCCAGGTCACCAGCCCGGTGCGCTTCGACGCCTGCCTGGCCACCATGCGCGAGCTGGGCGTCACCGCCGTCCTCGAGCTGCCGCCCGCCGGCGCGCTGGCCGGCCTGGCCAAGCGGGAGTGGAAGGGCGCCGGCATCGAGATCCTGGCGCTGACCAGCCCCGCCGACCTCGACCGCGCCCGGGCACTGATCGACGCCGAGCGCGGCCGGGCCGAGGCCGAGCACCTGCCCGACTGGCGGGTGGTCGTCTCCCCCGTCCGCGGCACGGTGAGCCCGGCCGAGGTCGCCGAGGGCACGCGGCTGCCCGCCGGCTCTCCGCTCGGCCGCATCCGCAGCCGCCGCGAGGAAGTCAACGTCTCGGCCGCCTACGACGGGGTGCTCGCCGAGTGGCTCGTCCACGACGGCGACCTCGTTGATGCAGGAGACCCGATCGCCCGTCTCTACCCGGAGGTCAGCGCGTGACCGCGAACATGACGCCCGAACCAGCATCGCAGGGAGCGGACCCGACCGCGGAGCGGAACGTGGGCGGACGGGAGCCGAGCCGGACCATCCAGCTGCCGACCGGCGCCCCGGGAGCGCGCATCCTCGGATTGGGCGCCTACCGCCCCCGGCGCCGGGTCACCAACGACGACCTCGCCCAGATGATGGACACCAACGACGAGTGGATCCAGAGCCGGGTCGGTATCGCCGAGCGCCGCTGGGCCAGCGAGGACGAGACGCTCGTCGAGATGGCCGTTGCCGCCGGCGGCAAGGCCCTGGCGGCCAGCGGCCTGGCGCCGGACGAGATCGACCTGGTCGTCCTCGCCAGCGCCAGCCTGCGCGCGCCCATCCCCGGCATCGGCCCGCAGGTCGCCCACCGCCTCGGCATCCCGCGGCCTGGCGCCTTCGACCTGAACGCCGGCTGCGCGGGCTTCTGCTACGCCCTCGGTGTGGTGTCCGACAGCATCCGGGCCGGCTCTAGCCGCAACGCCCTCGTCGTCGGCGTCGAGCGGCTCACGGACGTCACCAACCTGGAGGACCGGACGACGGCGGTGATCTTCGCCGACGGCGCGGGCGCAGCGGTGGTCGGAGCGTCGGACGAGCCGGGCATCGGCCCCGTGGTCTGGGGCAGCGACGGCGACCAGTTCAACGCGATCGAGATCGCCGCCGGCAGCTCGACGATGACCATGGCCGGTCAGGCGGTCTACCGCTGGGCGACGACAAAGCTCACCGAGACGCTGATGGCGGCCATGGAGAAGGCCGGCGTCACCGCGGACGACATCGACGTCTTCGCGCCGCACCAGGCCAACCTGCGCATCGTCGAGTCGATGACCAAGCGGCTCGGGTTCGGTGACGACGTCGTCATCGCCCGCGACATCGTGCAGTCGGGGAACACCTCCGCCGCCTCGATCCCACTGGCGCTCACCGCGCTGATGGAGTCGGGAGAGGCGAAGTCCGGCGACCTCGCGCTCGTGCTCGGCTACGGCGCCGGGCTGACCTTCGCCGGCCAGGTGCTCGTCCTGCCATGAGAGCCACCACCCCCTTGGGCGACGTTCCAGGGGACAGCCCCACCCCAGATCCCCGGGACATCCTGTCCCGGCCGACGGCGGAATTCCCCGCTCGTCGCAGAGCCCCCTTCGAGAGAGAGGACCCCGCGTGAGCCGCGAGGACATCCAGACCGGTCTGGCCGAGATCCTGGAGGAGGTGGCCGGCGTCACGCCCGCCGACGCCACCCCTGAGAAGTCGTTCACCGACGACCTCGACGTCGACTCGCTGTCGATGGTCGAGATCGCCACCGCCGTCGAGGACAAGTTCGGCGTCGCCATCCCCGACGACGAGCTCGGCAACATCAAGACCGTCGGCG
>JAOPUS010000118.1 GCA_025963345.1 Blastococcus sp.
ACGGCCCGCTCGACGGAGACGGTGGTGTGCCGGTGGGCGAGGTCGACGACCGGCTGGGCGGCCCGGGCGGCGAGCGCCCGCGCCCGGGCGACGAGGGTCGGGTCGAGGGACAGCGTGCTCATCGCGCATCTCCGATCGGCTCGCCGTCGACGAGCAGCAGCCGGCAGGTCGGTCGTGCGCGGCCGGCCAGGACGGCGGACAGGGTCTCGGGGGTGGCCCACAGCGCGAGGTGCGCCGGGGCGCCCACGGCGAGCGGCCCGACGGGGTGCTCGGCTCGGGCGGCGTACCAACCACCATGGGTGGCGGCGTCGAACGCGTCGAAGGGGCGCAGGCCCGAGCCGTGCGTGCGGTGGTCGACCGCGGCGTGCACGCCGCCCCACGGGTCCAGCGGCGTCACCGGAGCGTCGCTGCCGAGCGCGAGGGCGACGCCGGTGTCGGCCAGGTCGGCGAACGGGTTGGTGGCCTCGGCGCGGGCGAGACCGAGGCGCTCGACGTACATGCCGGCGTGCCCGCCCCAGGCCGCGTCGAAGGCGGGCTGGACACTGGCGACCATCCCCCACGCCTGCATCCGGGTGATGGCGGCGTCGTCGACCATCTCCAGGTGCTCGAGCCGGTGCCGGCAGGTGCGGACGGCCGCCACACCCAGTTCCGCGACCACGGTCCCGACGGCGTCCAGCACCTGGTTCACGGCGGCGTCGCCGATGCAGTGGAAGCCGGCTTGTACGCCGGCGGAGGTGCAGGCCCGCAGATGGTCGACCAGGGACGCCGACTCGAAGCGCAGCGCGCCGGAGGTATCGGGCCGGTCGGTGTACGGGCTGGACAGCGCCGCGGTGTGCGAGCCGAACGCGCCGTCGCAGAAGAGGTCTCCCCCGGCGCCGGTCAGGCCGAGCTCGCGGACGACGTCGAGGCCGCCCCGCTCGGCCAGTTCGCCCCAGTAGCCGAGCACCAGTGGACCGGGATGCTCGCGCGCGAGCCCGAGCAGGCCCGTCAGGTCGTCGGCCCCGGAGACCTCGGGCCCGGCCATCTCGTGCACGCTGCCGATGCCCAGGGCGGCGGCCGCGTCGAGGGTGGCCCGCTGCGCGGCGCGGCGCTGATCCGCGCCGACGGCGCCGTAGGCGGCCCGGCGGGCGGCGTGGTGGGCGTCCAGGCGCAGCCGTCCGTCCGCGGAGAAGCCGGACAGTGCGGCGATGCCGGGAACCGCGTCGAGCAGCGCGGTGGAGACCGTGGCGGAGTGCACGTCGACCCGGGCCAGATAGGCGGGGCGGTCGCCGACGACGGCGTCGAGGTCGTGCCGGGTCGGCCCGCGGCGCTCCGGCCAGGGGGTCTCGTCCCAGCCTGTGCCCAGCACGATGCCCTTCGCCGTCCCGACGTGGTCGGCGACGGACGCCATGGCGGTGGCAAGGCTCATGCTCGGGTGGAGGTCGAGGCCCGTGAGCGCGAGACCGGTCGCCGTGGCGTGCACGTGGGCGTCGACGAAGGCCGGGGTGAGCAGTGCCCCCTCCCCCGTGATCGTCCGGTCGGAAGCTGGTGCGTCGACAGCCGCGCCGACCCAGGCGATCCGGCCGTCGACGACGTGCACGGCACGGCCGGGGCGGTCGCCGACCGTGACGTCGCTGACGAGCAGGCTCATGCGGTGGCTCGGGGGTCGCCAGGGCGTGCATGGCGCACCCGTGGATCGATGAGCGACCGGACACCCTGGTTCTGGCGATAGAGGTCCAGGGCAAGCGCGGCGTGCCCGGGCGTGTAGCCGTTGCCGACCAGCATGGTCACGTCCGCCGCCATCCCTTCCGCGCCCAGCGCCGCCGCCGAGAAGGACGTGGCCATGGAGAAGAAGACCACGGTGCCCCCCTCGGCCGTGGCCAGCACCGCTCCGTGTTCGGCGCCCGGGACGTCGACGCAGACGACGGTCACGTCGACCGGGGTGCCGACGGCGTCGGCCACGGCCAGGGGGTCGGTCGCATCCGCCACGACGACCCGGTCGGCGAGGCCCGCCGCGCGCAGCGCGTCAGCCTCGGCCTCGTTCCGCACCAGGCCGGTGAGTTCCTCGGCCCCGGCAGCCGCGGCGGCGGCCAGGCTCAGGCAGCCGGACTTCCCCGCGGCCCCGAGGACGGCGACCGACCGCGCGCCGGTCCGCTCGACGATCCGGGCGGTGGCGGCCGGCGCGCCGCACACGTCGAGCACGGCCAGTGCCACGGCGTCGGGCAGGTCGTCGGGCAGCAGGGCGGCGGTCGAGCGGGCGAACAGGATCGCCGTACCGTGCGCGGGCACCTGCTCGGAACGGCCGTCCCAGCCGGCCAGACCGTCGGTGATCCACAGCGGGGTCAGGGTGAGCGAGACCAGGGTGGCCACCCGCTGGTCGACAGCCAGCCCGAGCGGCGACTGCGGCCCGACGGCGTCGACGACGCCGATGAGCATGCCGCCGGAGCCGGTGACCGGGTTCTGCATCTTGCCGCGGGTACGGACGATCTCGAGGACGGCCGCCCGGACGGCGTCGCCGTCCCCGCCGTGGGCCTCCGAGAGCTGACGGAACGACGCAGCGTCGAGGTTGAGCCGCTCCACCGCGATGCGCACCTCGTCCAGCGCGATCGCCGGGTCCGCGTCGAGTCGCAGCGCCGCCTGGGGCAGCACCCCCGGCGGTTCGAGCACACGGTGCACCCCCAGGGCGCGTCGATCGGTTCCGCGCACGAGTCCTCCCGTCTCACCCGTTCGATGCAGAAGAACCTAGCGTGCCCAGATCATATGACCGAAGATTCTCCCGTAAGATCACCCGTGTTGCGGAGACCCATGGCTCGCGGTCAGGGAGGCGGCACCGTGCTCGAACAGCCCTACGAGTATGCGGCGCGCGAGCTCGTCGAGCCCGACTGGCGGCGGTTGCCCGGCTTCGCCGACGTGACGCCGGCGCAGTGGCGCAGCGCCCAGTGGCAGCGCGTCAACTGCGTGAAGAACCTCCGGCAGCTGCGCGGCGTCTACGGCGACCTGCTCGACGAGGCGTTCTACGCCGACGTCGAGGCCGACCAGGCCGGGCGCGCCACGATGTCGCTGCTCCTGCCGCCGCAGATGCTCAACACGATGGTGCCCGGTGAGGTGCCGACGACGGCCGCGATCCTGACCGACCCCGTGCGGCGATACATGCTCCCCGTGGCGTCGGACCGGCTGTCCGGCGCGGCGGCGAGCCACCCCTACGCCGCTCGTGACTCGCTGCACGAGCACGAGATGTGGGCGGTCGAGGGGCTCACCCACCGCTACCCCACCAAGGTGTTGGCAGAGCTGCTGTCGACCTGCCCCCAGTACTGCGGCCACTGCACGCGCATGGACCTGGTGGGCAACTCGACGCCCGCCGTCCCCAAGCTGAAGTTCGAGCTCAAGCCGGTCGACCGGCAGACCGCGATGCTCGAGTACCTGCGGGCCACGCCGGGCGTACGCGACGTCGTCGTCTCCGGGGGTGACGTCGCCAACCTGCCGTTCACGAACCTCGAGGCGTTCGTCGCCGGGCTGTTGGAGATCGAGTCGGTGCGCGACATCCGGCTGGCGTCGAAGGCGCTCATGGGGCTGCCGCAGCACTGGCTGCAGGACGACGTGGTCGAGGGCATGGGCCGTTTGGCGACCACCGCCCGGGCCCGCGGGGTCTCCCTCGCCGTGCACACGCACGTCAACGCCGCGCAGTCGGTGACCCCGCTGGTCGCCGAGGCCGCGCAGGCGATGCTGGCGGTCGGGGTGCGCGACGTCCGCAACCAGGGCGTGCTGCTGAACGGGGTGAACGCGACGGCCGGCCGGTTGCTGGACCTGTGTTTCGCGCTGCAGGACGGCGCCTCGATCACGCCGTACTACTTCTACATGTGCGACATGATCCCGAGCGCCGAGCACTGGCGGGTCTCGCTGGCCCAGGCCCAGACGCTGCAGCACGACATCATGGGCTACCTGCCGGGCTTCGCGACACCGCGGATCGTCTGCGACGTGCCCTACGTCGGGAAGCGCTGGGTGCACCAGGTCGCCGAGTACGACCGTGAGCGCGGCATCAGCTACTGGACGAAGAACTACCGCACCGGCATCGAACGCACGGACGAGGCCGCGCTGGACCGCCGCTACACCTACTACGACCCGATCGCGACGCTGCCGGAGAGCGGCCAGGCGTGGTGGGCCGAGCGGGAGCACGACCCCGTGGCCGCCGAGCTGCGGGCCGTGTCCTCGCGGGAGGCCTCGGCAGCCGACCTGGTGGGCTGACCGGCCGGAGTTCCTCCGAGTGGCCCTCCCCTGGGCACTCCCGGTAGGCAAGGGCGGTGGAGGAGCTGCGCACCGCCCGGCTGCGGCTACGGGCGTGGACGACCTCTGCGGCCGACCTTGCCCGGCTGACCGACATCTACAGCCGCGAGGAGGTCAGCCGCTGGCTGGGCGGCCCCCCGAAGGTGTCGCCGGAGGAGCTCGTCGCCCGCTGGGCCCTCGTCCACGACCTGGACCAGCGCTTCGGCTGCCGCGCGATCGAGCTGCCGGACGGCTCTGTGGCCGGGACCGTGCTGTTCAAGCCGTTGCCGAACGGGGTCGGTGAGGTCGAGGTCGGCTGGCACCTGCACCCGGACTCGTGGGGCCACGGCTACGCGACCGAGGCGGCCGCCGCGGTGATCGAGCAGGGGTTCGAGGCGGGCCTGCCGGAGGTCTACGCCGTCGTGCGGCCGGGCAACGAGGCATCCCTCGCCGTCTGCCGGCGGCTCGGTATGGCGCCGCTGGGACGGTTCCGCCGCTGGTACGACGTCGAACTCGAGGCGTTCCGGCTGATGGCGCCGGCCGTCGTGGAGTGAGCGGTCAGCGACGCCGGCCGACAAGGGCCTTCAGCCGCGCGACCGGCGTCGGCTTCGTGGCCTTGGCCGCCTTGCCCGAGGCGCGGATCGCGTCGTCGGTCGCAGCGGCTTCGGGGGTGGGTGCGGTGCCGCCGAGGTGCGTGGGCAGCCACCAGCGGTCGTCCGGCCCCTCGGGTTGCTGCGGGTAGCTGCGCTGGGCCTCGTCCAGGAGCGTCTCCATGGCGGCGCGGGTCCGGCGCAGCAGCGACTGGGCCTTCTCCCCCGGCTCGGCGACGATCGGCTCGCCGAGGATCACGGTGACCGCCACGCCGCGGCGCAGGTCGACCTTGTGCCCCTTGGTGGCCACCCGGTGACCGCCCCAGACGGCGGCCGGGATGATCGGGACACCGGACTGGACCGCCATCCGGGCGGCGCCGGCCTTGAGGTCCTTGACCGTGAAGCTCGTGCTGATGGTCGCCTCGGGGAAGACGCCGACGACCTCGCCGTCCTTCAGCGACCGGACGGCGGCCTCGAACGCCGCTGCGCCGGCCCGCCGGTCGACGGGGATGTGCTGCATGGCGCGCATGAAGCGGCCGGCGAACCAGTGGTCGAACACCGACGACTTGGCCATGAACCGCACCAGCCGGTGCTGCGGCAGCGCGCCCAGGCCCAGGAAGGTGAAGTCGAAGAAGCTGACGTGGTTGCTGCAGATGATCGCGCCGCCGGTCGTCGGCACGTTCTCCGAGCCACGCACGTCGAAGCGGAAGCGGAACAGTCGGAAGACGACGAGGGCCAGCCGGATGATGAACCGGTAGGACCGGTCCCGGGGATCGGGCTTGGCGCCGAACAGGTCGCGGCGGACGACGTCGCGCCAGCTCGCGGTGTGCATGGGGCGAAATCTAACGCGTGCGGCGGTGGGTTGCCCGGGCGGTGCCTTCCGGGTGTCCTGTGGTCACGGCGACTGCCGCCCGGACGACGGCGCCGAGATCACCGCCGGTCTCCCGGTGGACCCGGCGCTGCAGGTCGGCCCCGGTGCCACGGCGCAGGAGCGCCTCCAGCCCGTCGGCGACCCGCTGTTCGTCCCCGGCGTCGGAGAGCGCCGGCCGCACGTGGTCGAGCAGGGCGCCCAGGACCTCGGCGGCGGGCGCCGGGGTGCCGGTGCGGGGATCGACGAGGTCACCGGTCAGCCCGGAGCGCCCGGCGCGCCAGGCGGCAACCCGCAGGACCTCGGCGCGCACCGCGGGCGGCGGCGTGCCGTCCCGGGCCTCGCGGGCGGCGGTCTCCACCAGGCCGCGGACGAGCCCGGCAAGCGTGACGGCGTCCTCGACGCGCAGGACGACGTCGGCGGTCCGGACCTCCACGGTGGGCCACTTCTCCGACAGACGGGCGTCGAAATAGACCATCCCGGAGTCGAGGACGGTCTCGGTGGCCAGGACCGCATCGATCAGCCGGTGGTAGTCGGCGGCGTCGGTGAAGAGCTCGTTGGGGCCGGCGGAGGGCCAGCGGTGCCAGGCCTGGGACCGGTAGCTGGCGTAGCCGGTGTCGGCGCCCTGCCAGAAGGGCGAGTTGGCGGAGAGCGCGGTGAGCACCGGCAGCCACACCCGGATCCGGTTGAGGACGGCGACGCCCTCCTCGTCGTCCTCGATGCTCACGTGGACGTGGCAGCCGCACGTGAGCATCTCCTCGGCGGTGAGGCCGAAGGCGCCGAGCATCCGGTCGTAGCGCTGCCCCACCGTCGGGACCGGCGCGACGGGGACAGGTGAGGTGGCGAGGGCGGCGACGCGTCCGCCCACGGCTGCAGCGGCCGCGTCGGCGCGGCCGCGCCAGAACCGGAGCTGCGACTCGACCTCGGTGAGCGTCCGGCAGACCGGCGTGCCCAGCTCGAGCTGCTGGGCCTTGAGCTCGGGCATCAGGTGCGCGGCGGACTCCTCGTCGCCGTCCGAGGCGTCCGCGCGATCGTGTTCCTCGGCGGTCTCCCCTTCGCCGCGCTGCGCGGCGACCTCGAGCGCCTCGGGCCCCAGCGGGACCGACCGTCCCTGGTGGTCGACCACCAGGAGTTCCTCTTCGACGCCCACGGTTCGCACGCACCCATGATCACCAGCCCGGCTCGACCCTGCCGGACGGATCGGGGTGGCCCACCCCATCGGGGCATCGCAGTTACTCAACCGTTATCCCCAACATCGATACGGGTGTTCCGCGGGACCTACGGTCCCGCTCCTCCCCCTGGTCACCCTTCGAGCGTGCCGTCGGATCCCGCGATTGCTGAGATGCCGCCCGGAGGGCGGCGAGGGCCGGCTTCGGCAGGTGACCACAAGAAGTGCCCCTACTTTTGTTGGGGATAACGGTAGTATTCCGTCATGCGAGGTGGGTGGCAGCAGCCGCTGCCCGACATGCCGATTCCTCCCCCGGCCCGCGCCTGGCGCCGACTGGACGCTCCGCCCGGTTACGACGCCCAGTGGCGACGCCTCGCCGAGGCCGCCCTCGAGCTGGGCCTGGGCCCGGAGCAGCTGGGCGAGACCGGGCTGGAACCGCTCGCTGCTGCTCGCGACTGGAAGCCGGCCACGGTCGCCCTCTACAGCAAGGTCGCCCGCTACGGCGGCATCGCGCTGCCCCGGGTGGCCACGCCGGAGCCGGACCCACCCGAGCTCGACCTGCGGCCGCTCACCCAGGTCGGCAGCGAGGACCCCGAGCACCTGCGGGCCGTGGCCTGGTGCGCCGTCGCGCTGGCATGGCCGGCCCCGGTCGGCACGTTCCGGTCACTGCGCCGTGACCAGGTGCACGCCACCGCCCGGCGCCTGCTCGTCGCCACCGACGACGGCGAGTGGGCGGTTCCCGGCGCCCTGACCGCCTGGCATGCCTGGGAGAGCGTCCGCGCCCGCTTCCCGGCCCTCGCGGACAGCCCGTGGGTACTCCCTGCGTTGCGCCGCGGGCCCGGCCTGGATTCGCACATCGGCGGGCGGCTGTCCCACCAGGCCCTCCAGGTCACCTTCACCAAGCACGCCCGCCGCACGGCCCAGCACCTGCGGGCGACCGCGTCGCCGTCCCGTCGGGACGCCGTCGACGAGCTGGCAGCGATGTACCGGGACCTCTCGTACGACTCCTACCGCCGCCTCGCCCTGGCCGCCGGCGCGCCGCCGGTCGCCGCCCGTGGTGTGGTCCGGGCCGCCCGCGCCTTCGCGCGGGCGGCGCGAACGCCCCGACTGGCGGTCTGACGCGCCTCTCGTGATCCCCCCGTTCGCTCAGAAAGGGGGAGTTCCTCCGGACGAACCGCCATCCCCGCGCGTGGGTCGTCAACCGGTGGTGGCGGCGACACAGGCAACACAGGTTGTCGCAGTCGGTAGGGCCGCCCGACCGGTTGCCCGCAGTTGGGATGCCGGCAGGTGCGGTCCCGTGCCTTGACGAAGCGCCGCTGCGCCGGGGAAGGCGTGTAGCGGTCCACCGAGGCCGGCCCAGCACCGGGCAGTCACAGTCAGCGGCGCTCCCCTGGTCGGTGGTTTCGCCGGGTGGACGGCTGTCGAGCCGGCTGTTGGGCACCCGAGGATCTTCGGGATCTTCGGACCGCCTCGTGCCGGCGCGGAGGCCTGCTCAGATCAGGGAGAGCTGCTCACCCAGCCCGACGGGGGCGGCGTCGCGCGCCGGTCCGGCCGTCGGCTCGCCCTTGGGCCGGACTCCCGGCATGCCCCCACGGGGTAGATCGTCGCTCGGCAGGCTCCCCGCAGGGAAGCCGACCTCCCCGTCAGCAGGGACCCCGGCGGCGATCTGGCGGGCCGCCCCACCCTTCTGCCGGTCGAGCCCGTGCTTCGCCAGCAGCGGGGCGACCCGCTGAGACAGCCAGGCGCGGTACTCGGCCGGTACGTAGGCGCGACGTGCGTACAACTGCTCATACCGCGGGACCAGGTCGGGGTGTGTGCGGGCCAGCCAGCCCATGAACCACTCGCGGGCACCCGGCCGCAGATGGAGCGGGATGACGGTGACTCCCGTCGCCCCGGCCGCGGCGATGGCCCCGATCGCGGCGTCCAGTTCGGCGACGCCGTCGGTCAGCCCGGGCAGGACCGGCGCCATGAACACCCCACAGGTCAGCCCCGCCTCGGTGATCGCGCGGACCAGGTCCAGCCGGGCCCGGGGTGTGGGCACGCCCGGTTCGAGGGCCGCGTGCAGGGCGTCGTCCCAAATCGCCATGGAGACACCGAGTCCGACCGGGACCCGCTGGGCGGACTCCGCCAGGAGCGGAAGGTCCCGCCGCAGCAGCGTGCCCTTGGTGAGGATGGAGAACGGTGTGCCCGATTCCGCCAGGGTCCGGATGACACCGGGCATCAACCGGTAGCGGCCCTCCGCTCGCTGATACGGATCGGTGTTCGTGCCCAGTGCGACGTGCTCCCGCTTCCAGGACGGGCGGTGCAGTTCCTTCCGGAGCACGTCGACGAGATTGGTCTTGACCACGATCTGGCTGTCGAAGTCGTGACCGGAATCCAGTTCGAGCCATTCGTGCGTTTTTCTAGCGAAGCAGTTGTGACTGATGACCCCGTTGGCGATGAAGTCCCCTGTCCCCGTCGTGATGTCGTACATCGGCATCTCCAGGCCGAGCGACTCCACGGCCGTCACGCGAAGCGCGGCGTCGCTCTTGATCGCGGTCCCGTCCACGTGGCACTTGCGACGGATCGCAGGGTCCACGAGGTGTACGAAGCGCATGTGCTCACGGAGACCGCCGCGTACGCGGAGGGAAATCAGTCCATTGGGCAAGTCAGGGTCTTCGTGCGCCACATCGAAGCCGAAGTCGGTCAATGCGGCGTGCGTGCGGTCGAGGATCCCTTGGTCGGTGTTCGAGATCTGCAGAATGCCCCCGCTCCGGCTGCCCTCCGCATCGAAGATGCCGGCGAGAAATCCTCTGTTCCAGGCAGCCGTGGGCTGTTGGGGCCACTCCACGAGTTCGCGGATGCGGCCCACCGAGGCTGCGGAAGACGTTCGGATCGCGGTCATGGCCCGGCGGACGTCGGTGGCCGGGGTGACATTGAACCGGGTGGTCGGGACGCCTTCCTTGGCGAGGTAGTCGTGTGTCCGGTGCAGTCCCTCGACGTCAGCCAGGGCCAAGCGGAATCGGTGGACGTCGCCGTGCACTCGAGCGGGGCGTTGGTATCTGTACACCTCGAGGTCGGCGTCCCCACGCACCATGCCCGTCAGATATCCGCGTCGGTACTCCGCGCACACCGCGAGTGAGGTAACGGTGCGACCGAAGCCGAGGAGTTCGTCATCGGTCGTGAGATGGGGTCGCCGATCGCGTCCGGCCATTGTTCCTGTCACGTGCTTCCAGCCGCGGCCGGTGAGGAAGCGGTGGTCTCCGCTGGCGACGATCTCGCTTCCGTCCTCCAGGGTCACCCGGTGCGCAGGCTTGACGGTGGACCAGTGCGCGGCGACCTCGGTCGTCACGTAGTGGCGGTACGTGTCCCGCTTCTCCGTGCCGATGATCCGGTCGCCCACACGTAGATCGGCGATCGGTCGTTGGCGACCGTCGGCCATGAGGATCTGGGTGTCCCCCGACAGGCAGTACAGGCAGGCATGGGCGCAGCCCCTATATGGATTTATCGTCCACGGAAACGGCATCGCCGATTCGCCTGGCACGTGGTTGAGCGCGCTCTTGGCCCGCACCTCGTGGAACGTCAGCCCGGGGAACTCTGGCACCTGGACCGTGCGCAGCAGACCGCGGATGCTCGGCATGCCGGGCAGGGTCGACGGGTCCTCGAGGTCCAGGCGTTGCGCTTCCCACCGCATGACCCATGCGAACACATGTTCGAACAGATGTCCAGCCGTCACGCGACCGGATCAGATCGGCGGGCGGGCCTCGTAGAAGGTGGACAGCACGACCGTCGTCCGGGTGGTGACGTTCGCGGCCACACGGATGTCCTGCAGGAGCCCTTCGAGGGCGTCCGGCGAGGCCACCCGCACCTTGAGGATGTAGCTCTCCCTGCCCGCGACCGAGTGGCACGCCTCGATGGCGGCCAGGTGCGCCAGACGCGCCGGGGCGTCGTCGGGCTGGGCGACGTCGATGGGCGTGATCGAGACGAATGCGGTCAGCGGCAGACCGAGCGCCTTGGCGTCGAGCGTCGCGTGGTACCCGGTGATCAGGCCGCGCTGCTCCAGCCGCCGCACCCGCTGGTGCACGGCCGAGACGGACAGGCCGACCCGTTCGGCGAGGTCGGTGTAGCTGGCCCGCCCGTCCCGCGCGAGGGCGGCCATCAGCGCCCGGTCGACGTCGACGGCCGGAGGGGCGTCGGCGCCGGGCTCAGCCGGGGAGTTCGACGAGTTCACGCGGACCGCCGTTCAGGTTGCGGACGCCGTCGTCGGTGCACACGACGATGTCCTCGATGCGGGCACCGCACCGGCCGGCCAGGTAGATGCCCGGCTCCACGGAGAAGGCCATG
This sequence comes from Blastococcus sp., assembly GCA_025963345.1. Lineage (GTDB taxonomy): Bacteria > Actinomycetota > Actinomycetes > Mycobacteriales > Geodermatophilaceae > Blastococcus_B. Next base: position 11,189 of record JAOPUS010000118.1, read on the forward strand.
CCCGGCTCCAGGGGCAGCTCGTTGCCCGCGACGATGTAGGGGGCCTCGTGGGTGTCCAGGCCGATGCCGTGCCCGGTGCGGTGGATGAAGTGCTCCCCCCAGCCGGCGTCGTCGATCACGCGACGGGCAGCTGCGTCGACGTCCTCCGCCGTCACCCCCGGCCGTACCGAGGCGGTCGAGGCCTCCTGTGCGGCCTGCAGGACGGCGTACCACTCGGCCACGTCGGCGGCCGGTGAACCGCCCACGACGTAGGTGCGGGTGCAGTCCGACCGGTAGCCGGTGGCCGTCTCCCCGCCGATGTCGACGACGACGAGGTCGCCGGCCTGCACGGTGCGCCCCGAGAGCTCGTGGTGCGGGCTCGCGCCGTTGGGCCCCGATCCGACGATCGTGAAGTCCACGCCGGTGTGCCCCTCCTCGATGATCGCGGCGGCGATGTCCGCGCCCACCTCGGCCTCGGTGCGCCCCACGCGCAGCCACTCGGCCATGCGGGCGTGCACCCGGTCGATGGCCGCGCCCGCGAGGGCGAGCTCCTCGATCTCGGCCGGGGACTTCACCATGCGCAGCCGGTCGACGACGGGGCTCGCGATCTCCAGCGCCGAACCGGGCAGCGCCCGCTGGACGCCGAGCGCGTGCTCGGCCCAGGACCGCGCCCCGACGGCGACCCGCGTGGGTGCCGAACCGAGGCGGGCTGTGGCCGTCTCCGCCAGGAGAGCGAACGGGTCGTCGGTCTCGTCCCAGGCGAGCAGCTCGAGGCCCAGGCTCCCCGCCGGGCCGGCGTCCACCATCGGCGCCTCCAGCCGTGGGACGACGAGGAAGGGCTCACCCTGCCGCGGTACCGCCAACGCCGTGAGCCGTTCCATGGCGTGCGCGTGGTAGCCCGACAGGTAGCGGAGGTCCGATCCCGGGGTGAGCACGAGCAGGTCGATCCCTGCCTCGGCGGCGATCTCCCGGGCGGCGTGCACCCGCTCTATTGTCACGAGCGGGCCGGACGCGGCCGGAGGTGTCTCGGTTCCCACCTGCGCAGACTAGCCAGGAGGGACGCCGATCTCCGCAATCGTTGCCGGACCGCTACCGTCCGCCGTCGTGAGCGAGCTTGTGAGCTCACGCAGAAACACGGCACCTCGGGGCACGAGCCCGACGAGCGTCAGCGAGGAGGACTCGTGAGCGAGCCTGCGAGGTCACGCAGAAACACAGCGCCTAGGGGCACGGGACCGACGAGCGTCAGCGAGGAGGACTCATGACCACCATGCTGCTGGACGCGGCCAGTCTCTACTTCCGTGCCTTCTACGGCGTCCCGACCAGCGTCACCACGCCCGACGGCCGGCCCATCAACGCCGTCCGCGGCTTCCTCGACATGACCGCGCGGCTGCTCACCACGCACGGCCCCGACCGCCTGGTCGCCTGCTGGGACGACGACTGGCGGCCCGCCTTCCGGGTCGAGGCGCTGCCGTCGTACAAGGCGCACCGGGTCGCGCCCGAGGGCGGCGAGGAGGTGCCCGACGAGCTGAGCCCGCAGGTGCCCGTGCTCATCGAGGTGCTCGCCGCGGCCGGGATCCACCGCGTCGGTGCCCCGGGCTACGAGGCCGACGACGTCATCGGCACGCTCGCCACCCGCGCCCGCGGGCCGGTCGACGTCGTCACCGGCGACCGTGACCTCTTCCAGCTCGTGGACGACGCCCGCGGGGTGCGGATCCTCTACACCGCACGCGGCATCGCCGACATCGAGATGATCGACGAGGCGGCGGTGGCCGCCAAGTACGGCATCCCCGGCCGTGCCTACGCCGACTTCGCCGTCCTCCGGGGTGACCCGAGCGACGGGCTGCCCGGTGTCGCCGGGGTCGGTGCGAAGACGGCCGCGGCACTGATCAACGAGTTCGGGGACCTGACCGGCATCCGGGCGGCCGTCGCGCGCACCGTCGTCCCGAGGCCGCCGCTCACCGCGGCCGTCCTGAAGAAGATGCACGCGGCCACGGAGTATCTCGACGCCGCGCCCGTCGTCGTCGCGGTGGCGAAGACCATCGACCTGCCGCCCGTCGAGGGCACGCTGCCCCGCACGCCCGCCGACCCCACGGCGCTCGCAGCGCTCGCAGCGGCGCACGGCCTGGAGTCCTCGCTCAGGCGACTGGGCGCGGCTCTCGGCTGGCCGGAGGACGCGCTCGGCTGAGCCGGGTCCTCCCGGCTCAGGGCTCGGTCCAGGTGTAGGCAGCGGAGTTCTCGTCGGCGATGGCGATCTGGAGCGTGACCGATTCGCCGTCGGCGGTCGTCCCGCTGCACTCGTAGGTGGCGTTCGTGTTCACCTTCATGTCGTCGGCGCAGTTCAACTCGACCGCGACGCCCTCCCGCTCCTCGAACTGCGCGGCGACGTCCCGCTCGACCGCGCCCGGGTCCAGCACGGTGGACTGCAGCGACATCACCAGGACGACGACGCCGGCGATCACCAGCAACGCGATGCCGGTGACGAGCGCGATCAGGCCGACCTTGGACTTCTCCCCCGGTGCCGCGGCCGGCTGCCCGTACGGCTGGCCCGGGACCCCGTACTGCGCGGTCGCGTACTGGGGTGCGCCGTACTGCTGCTGCGGCTGGCCGTAGCCCGGCTGGGCGGGCTGGCCGTACGGCTGCGGCTGACCATAGGCCTGGGACTGGGGCTGGCCGTACGGCCGGAGCTGGCCGTACTGGGGGCCCTGGCCGTAGGGCGGGGTGGGCTGACCGTAGGTCGGCGCCGGAGGGGCGGGCTCGACCGACGGCGCGGGCTGCGTGGCGTATCGGTCAGGATCCACGGGCGACGTACCGATGTCGGTCCGCTCGTCCGCGCTGCCCCAACGATCGTTGCCCTGCTCGTCGCTGCCCTGCGGCGGGTTGGTCATTCGTCGCTCCCCGATCCGGCCTTCTGTTCCCGTGACGACCGGTCACGGGACGTCGGGATTGTGCCCTATCCCGCCCGCGTGCAGAGCGCAGCGAATCGCAGGTCAGCCACCGATGGCGACCGCGACGACGCCGCGACGGAGCCGGCCCACCGCGGCGCGGGCCACCCCGGCCACGGGCTCCTCGGCCACCTTGGCGACCTGGTCCAGGAGGTCGATGAGCTGACGGGTCCACCGGACGAAGTCGCCGCCGGAGAGCTCGGTGCCGGCCTGCTCGGCCCCCGCGAGCACCCGGTCCAGGCTCTGGCCGTCGGCCCAGCGGTAGGCGGCCCAGGCGAACCCGAGGTCCAGATCGCGGGTGACACGGACGGAGTGGTCGGCCTCGACGTCGTGCAGCCGGAGCCGGATCCGGCGCATCTCGCCGATCGCCGCCGCGACCTTCCCGGCCGGCACCGCGGGCAGCGCCGGGTTGTCCCGCCGTGCCTCGAAGACCACCGCGGACGCCGCCGCGGCCAGCTCGGCCGGCGTGAGCCCACGCCACGCCCCCGCCCGGAGGCACTCGGCGACCAGCAGGTCGGCCTCCGACCAGATCCGCGCGAGCCGGCGCCCGTCGTCGGTGACCATCGGGAGGTCGTCGGCCGCCCCGACGACCTCCGTGTCGGCCGGCACCAGCGGGGCGACCTCCGGGACGAGGTAGCCCAGTTCCTCCAGGACGTCGCACGTGGCGTCGAACTGACGGGTGAGCGAGCCGGTCCGCTCGGTCATCTTGTGCTGCAGCGCGTCGGCCTCCCGCACCGAGCGCAGCCACCGCTCGGCCACCCGGACGCGCTCCTCCCGGTCGGGGAGCTCGTGGACCGGATGGGCGCGCAGCGCGCGGCGCAGGTCGTCGAGAACGGGGTCGTCGGCGGCGGCGGAGCGGTGCCTGACCTTCCGCGCGCCCAGCTCGTTCTCGACGCGGGCGTTGCGCAGCGTGGCGGCGAGGTCCCGCCGGGCGTGCGGGCTGCGGTGGTTGAAGTTCTTCGGCACCCGGATGCGGGCAAGCGCGCCCACCGGAGTCGGGAAGTCGATCGGGCCCAGCCGGCCGGCCCACTTGTCCTCGGTCAGGACCAGCGGCCGCGGGTCGGCCAGGTCGGTGATCCCGGCGTCCAGGACGACCGCCAGCCCCTGCCGTCGGCCCGACGGCACCCGGATGACGTCGCCCGGGCGGAGCGCGGCCAGCGCCTCGGCAGCCTCCATGCGGCGCTTGGCCTGCGAGTCCCGAGACAGCTCCTTCTCCCGTTCGCCGATCTGCCGGCGCAGTTCGGCGTACTGGCCGACGTCGCCCCGGTCGGAGTGCATCTCGGCGGCGAAGCGTGCGGCCTCCTGCTCGTGCCGGGCCGCGGCCCGCGCCAGTCCGACCACGGAACGGTCGGCCTGGAACTGGGCGAAGGAGGAGGCGAGCAGTTCACGGGCCCGGGCCCGGCCGAAGGAGCTGACCAGGTTGACCGCCATGTTGTAACTCGGCCGGAAGGACGACTTCAGCGGGAACGTGCGGGTGCTGGCGAGCCCGGCCACCACGGCGGGGTCGACGCCGGGCGCCCACACCACGACCGCGTGCCCCTCGACGTCGATACCGCGGCGTCCGGCCCGCCCGGTGAGCTGGGTGTACTCCCCGGGCGTGACGTCGACGTGCGCCTCGCCGTTCCACTTGACCAGCCGCTCGAGGACGACGCTGCGTGCGGGCATGTTGATGCCCAGGGCGAGGGTCTCCGTGGCGAACACCGCCTTGACCAGGCCGCGGACGAAACACTCCTCGACGGTCTCCTTGAAGGCGGGGACCAGGCCGGCGTGGTGCGCGGCCAGTCCGGAGAGCAGGCCCTCGCGCCACTCCCAGAAACCGAGGACGTGCAGGTCCTCCTCCGGCAGCGAACCGGTGCGCCGGTCGATGATCTCGGCGATCTCGGCCCGCTCGGCCTCATCGGTGAGCCGCAGTCCCGCCAGCAGGCACTGGTGCACCGCCGCGTCGCAGCCGTTGCGGCTGAAGACGAAGGTGATGGCCGGCAGCAGCCCGGCGTTGTCCAGCCGGGCCACGATGTCGGACCTCGCCGGCGCCCGGTAGCGCGGCCGGTGCGAGTCGTCCCGGCGCGAGCCGCGGGGTCCGCCGCCGTGCCAGGAGTCGATCCGCCGCTCGTGCTCCCGGACGAAGCGCACCAGTTCGGGGTCGACGACCGAGACCCCGCGCTCCCGGGTGGACTGGCTGCGAGCGGTGTCCCCCTGCTCCCCGGCGTGGGCAGCCGGCCGCAGCGAGAAGAGGTCGAACACCCGGTTGCCGACCAGCATGTGCTGCCACAGCGGGACCGGCCGGACCTCGCTGACGACGACCTTCGTGTGGCCCCGGACGGTGACCAGCCAGTCGCCGAACTCCTCGGCGTTGCTGACCGTCGCCGACAGCGAGACGAGGGTGACCGACTGCGGGAGGTGGATGATCACCTC
>JAOPUS010000248.1 GCA_025963345.1 Blastococcus sp.
AGACGGCGAACACGGAGTTCCACTTCACCGACGTCTACTGGCCGGACTTCCGCCGGGTCGACTTCCTGCGTGCGCTGCGTGACTACTCCGCACGGCACCGCCGGTTCGGCGGCTGAGAGACTCGGGCCATGACGGCCGGAGCCCTCGACCTCCCCCTCGAGTACGTGCGGCTGGGGCTGCGCTTCGACCGCCTGGAGTCCGGCTTCGTCGACGCCTACACCGGCGATCCGCGGATCCGGGCGCAGGTGGCCGACGAGCCCGCACCGACCCCGCAGGCGCTGCGCGACCAGGCCCGCGGACTGCTGCGCGAACTCGACGCGGCCGCGCTGCCGGCCGACCGCGCCGGCTACCTCCGCGGGCAGCTGACCGGGCTGGAGTGCACCGCGCGGAAGATGAGCGGGGAGCCGGTCGGGTTCGTCGACGAGGTGGCCGCCTACTTCCAGGTCGACGTCGTCCTGGGTGATCCGGCGGTCTACGCGGCGGCGCACGCCGAACTGGACGCGCTCCTGCCCGGTGGGGGATCGCTGGCCGAGCGCTACGCCTTGCACCGACGGCGGGAGGAGTGTCCGCCCGACCGTCTCGAGGCCGCGGTGCACGCGCTGTCGAGTGCGCTGCGCGACCGGGTCCGTGGCCGCTACGGCCTGCCGGAGGTCGAGACGGTGAAGTACGAGGTGGTCACCGATCAGCCGTGGTCGGGGTTCAACTACTACGAGGGCGAGTACCGCTCGCGGGTGGCGATCAACGCCGACCTGCCGCACCGGCTCAGCCAGCTGCCGCACCTGGTCGCACACGAGGCCTACCCCGGGCACCACACCGAGCACTGCCGCAAGGAGCTCGGGCTGGTCGAGCGGGCCGCGCGGACCGAGCACACCGTCTTCCTCGTCAACACCCCCGAGTGCCTCATGGCCGAGGGGCTGGCCGACCTCGGCGTGCAGGCGTCGATCGGCGAGGGCTGGGGCCCGTGGGCGGCAGAGATCCTCGGCGACCTCGGCCTGCGGTTCGACGGGCACCTCGCCGAGCGGATCGCCGCGGCGACCGCACCGCTGAACCGGGTCCGCCAGGACGCCGCGATCCTGCTGCACGACCGCGGGGCCGACCCCGACGAGGTCATCGCCTACCTGCAGCGCTGGTCGCTGGTGAGTGCCGAGCGCGCGGCCCAACAGCTCCGCTTCCTCACGCATCCGCTGTGGCGCGCCTACATCTCCACCTACGTCGAGGGCTTCGACCTGCTCTCCCGCTGGCTCGCCCATAGGCCGGCGGACCAGCCCGTCGAAGACCGGTTCGTGCGACTGCTCGACGAGCCGCTCACGCCCCGCGCAGTGGCCACCGAGCTGCGGGTCGCCTGAGCCATGGCGCGCCGCGACCCCCGGGAGGCCCGCGCACTCGGCCTGTGGACGGCGTCCTGGCTCGCCCTCCTGCTCCTCGCGGGGTTGCTGTGGCTCGGGGATCTCTCGCTGCAGTGGCCGGTGCTCGCCGTTCCGGTGCTCTGGGCGCTGGTGGCGCTGCGCCCGCGACGGTCGAGCGGTCCGCCGTCCCGGGGGTACCGCAGTGACACGGTGGAGCAACCCGCGGTGGGCAGGCCGCCCGACCCTCGACGCTGACCGGGACGGGTGAGGCCCTGAGCCCGTCGCTGTCCCCGCGGCGGGTGGCCGTGCACAGTGTCGGCATGTCGACCACGCGCCTGCTGCTGCTCGGGGCGGTCCGGATCTTCCAGCCGGTCCACGGGTACCTGCTGCGCCGGGAGCTGTTGAGCTGGCAGGTCGACGACTGGGCGCACGTCAAGCCGGGCTCTATCTACTCGGGGTTGCGCACGCTGACCTCGCACGCCCTCCTCGAGGAGGTGCCGGGCGACCCGGTCTCCTACCGGCTGACCCCGGACGGCGAGGTCGAGTACCAGCGGCTGATCCGGATGGCGTTGCGCCAGCCGGAGCCGGGTGACCCGAGCCGGCTGATGGCCGGCCTCTGCTTCGTCGCGACGCTGCCCCGGGCCGAGGTGCGCGAGTCGCTGCGGGCCCGGGACCTGATGCTCGAGGCCATGGTGTCGGCGTCGGAGTCGGCCCGCCGGTCGGTGGAGACCTCCCGGCTGGCACCCGCGACCACGGCCGAGCTGTTCGCCGTCACCGCGCACTGGATCACCGGGGAGCGGGCCTGGGTGGCCGATATCTGCGCCCGGATCGACGCCGGCCACTACCGGTTCGAGGGGGAGGAGCCGGGCCCCGACCGCCCCGTGGACGGCGTCTGGCCGCCCGCCGTCCTGGATTCCGGCGACGCTCCGGAAAGTCGCTTGACCATGCGCTAGTCAAACTTGAATACTCGGGTGGTGATCCATGCCCGCGGGCTCGCCCGTACCTTCCGTAAGCGCAAGCAGGAGGTGCACGCCGTCGTCGGCGTCGACCTCGACGTCGAGGCCGGCGAGATCGTCGGCTTCCTCGGCCCCAACGGCGCCGGCAAGACGACGACCCTGCGCATGCTGACCACGCTGCTCGAGCCCTCGGCCGGCACCGCCACGGTGGCCGGCTGCGACCTGATCTCCGACCCGGTGGGCGTCCGCCGCCGGATCGGTTACGTCTCCCAGAGCGGCTCGACCGCCCCGGAGGCCCGCGCGGGGGAGGAGGTCGTCGACCACGCCCGGCTGTACGGGATGAGCACGGCCGAGGCCACTGCACGCGGCAAGCAGTTGTTCCACGAGCTGGACCTCGACGGGCTCTGGGAGCGCCAGCCGAAGACCATGTCCGGCGGCCAGCGCCGCCGGCTCGACATCGCCCTCGGCCTGGTCCACGTGCCCGGCCTTGTCTTCCTCGACGAGCCCACTACCGGGCTGGACCCGCAGGCGCGGGCCAACCTGTGGAGCCACATCCGGGCCCTCCGGGAAGACCGGGGGACGACGGTCTTCCTCACCACCCACTACCTCGACGAGGCCGACGCCCTCTGCGACCGAATCCTGGTCATCGACCACGGCGCGATCGTCGCCAGCGGCACGCCCGACGAGCTGAAGTCCCAGGTCGGCGGCGACGTCCTGACCGTGACCGTCGCCCAGCCCGGGCAGGTCGCCGACGTGTCCCGCCTGGTCGGCGCGCTGCCCGGTGCCGAGGAGCCCACCGTCGTCGACGACCGCGTCGTCGGCCGGGTGCCGCACGGCGGTACGGCGCTGGTCGAGCTCGTCCGCGGCCTCGACCGGGAGAACATCGCCATCAGTGGCATCGAGAGCCGCCGGCCGAGCCTGGACGACGTCTTCCTCGGGCTGACCGGACGGTCCCTGCGCGACGCCGAGACGCCTGCGCCGGCGCCGGCGCAGGAGGTGGCGGTCTGATGGGCACGCTCATGCGCGACACCGGCACCGTCTTCAAGCGGGCGATGCGGATGTCGCTGCGCAACCCGGCATGGCTGGTCATCAGCCTGATGCAGCCGATCCTCTACATCGTGCTGTTCGGGCCGCTGCTCGAGCCGCTGTCGGACCAGCTCGGGTCGGCCAACGCCTACCAGATCTTCGTGCCGGGGATCCTGGTGCAGCTGGGCATCTTCGGGGCGCTGTTCGTCGGATTCGGGCTGATCGCCGAGTGGCGGGCCGGCGTCATCGAGAGCCAGCGCGTCACTCCCGCCAGCCGGACGGCGCTGCTGCTCGGGCGCGTGCTGCGCGACGTCGTCGTCCTACTGGTGCAGGGCACCCTGCTCGTGCTGGTCTCGATCCCGCTGGGCCTGCGCGCCCCGTTGCTCGGGGTCGTGCTCACGCTGGTGGTGATCGCACTCCTGGGCGCGGCGTTCGCGTCGGTGTCCTACGCGCTGGCGCTCACGCTCAAGAGCGAGGACGCCTTCGCCCCGCTGCTGAACGCCTTCGTTCTCCCGGTGCTCCTGCTGTCGGGGATCTTGCTGCCGATGACGCTCGCGCCGGGGTGGCTCCAGGCGATCAGCGACGTGAACCCGCTCAAGCACATCGTCGAGGGCACCCGCGCGTTCTTCGTCGGCGGGTACGACACCTCGATCGCCTGGTGGGGTGCCGCGCTGACGGTCGTGCTGGCGGTGCTCGGGTGGATGTTCGGCGTCCGCCGGTTCCGCCGGGAATCGAGCTGAGCGACCGGTGGCCATCCGTGGGGTTACTGAGACGGTTGGTACCCCTTCGGGGGGACACGCCGGATCCCGATAGGGGGCCAGGACACGTTCCTGTCACTTGGCAGGCCTAGCGTCCGCGGTGGATGACGAGTTGCCCTCGCCATCCACGGGAGGCCCGGTTGGTGCTGACGAGTTCGTCGACCAGAGGGGCCGGAACCCGGCCTCTGCGCCGGGGCCCGGCCACCTTCGAGCGGGGGCGCGCCGTGCGCCCCACGGGAGTCGATTCGTGACCACTCGCCGCACGTTCGTCCTCGACACCTCTGTTCTGCTCTCCGACCCCGGAGCGCTGCTGCGTTTCGGCGACTCCGACGTGGTGCTCCCGCTCGTCGTGATCGGGGAACTGGAGGACAAGCGCGACCACCCTGAACTGGGCTGGTTCGCCCGGCAGTCCCTGCGCATCCTCGATGACCTGCGGGTCACCCACGGGCGGCTGGACGCCCCGGTGCCCGTGGGCGAGGCCGGCGGCACGCTGCACGTCGAGCTCAACCACAGCGACCCGTCGGTGCTGCCGGCCGGGTTCCGCAACGACAGCAACGACAGCCGGATCATGGTCGTCGCGCTGAACCTGCGCGCTGAGGGCAGGAACGTCTCCCTGATCACCAAGGACGTGCCGCTACGGGTCAAGGCCGCGGCCGTCGGCCTGGACACCGACGACTACCGCCTGCACGACGCGAAGGACGCCGGCTGGACCGGGATGGCCGAGATCTCACTGGACGACGCCGAGCTCAACGACCTCTACGACGCCGGCGAGGCGTTCGTGCCGGCCGCGGGCGAGCTGCCGCCGCACACCGGACTGGTGCTGCTGTCCTCCCGGGGCTCGGCGCTGGGGCGGGTGACCGCGGACAAGCAGGTGCGGCTGGTGCGCGGCGACCGTGAGGTGTTCGGCCTCCACGGCCGTTCCGCCGAGCAGCGGATCGCCCTCGACCTGCTGCTCGACCCGGAGATCGGCATCGTCTCGCTCGGCGGACGCGCCGGCACCGGCAAGTCGGCGCTGGCGCTGTGCGCGGGCCTGGAGTCGGTCATGGAGCGGCGGGCGCACAAGAAGGTCGTGATCTTCCGGCCGTTGTACGCCGTCGGCGGCCAGGAGTTGGGCTACCTCCCCGGTGGCGAGAACGAGAAGATGTCGCCCTGGGCGCAGGCCGTCTACGACACCCTGGGCGCGCTGGTCTCCCCGGCCGTCATCGACGAGATCGACAGCCGCGGGCTGATCGAGGTGCTGCCACTGACCCACATCCGTGGGCGATCGCTGCACGACTCGTTCGTGATCGTGGACGAGGCGCAGTCCCTCGAGCGCGGCGTACTGCTGACCGTCCTGTCGCGGCTCGGTTCCGGATCGCGGGTGGTGCTCACCCACGACGTGGCCCAGCGGGACAACCTGCGGGTCGGCCGGCACGACGGCATCACCGCGGTCATCGAAGCCCTGAAGGGCCCCCCGCTGTTCGCGCACGTGACCCTGACCCGCTCCGAGCGCTCGCCGATCGCCGCGCTGGTCACCGAGATGCTGGAGGACCTGCCCCTCTGACCCCGCTGCTTCTGGGGTGTTGTTCGCGCTGTCGGGGTCCTGCAGAAGCCAGGGAGCGCGAACAACACCCCTACAGCGGGTCACCGCACGCTCGACAGCGCACGCCGGACCCGTGCGGCCAGGCGATCCGGGCGCCGCAGGTCCGACCAGACCCAGCGGACCACGCCCCAGTTCTCGTCCCGGATGGCATCCTCACGGCGCTTCTCGGCGAACACGGCGTCGCCTGCGTCCTGGCCCGGTCGGAGCAGGCGGCCGTACTTGATCCGCCCGTCGAACTCGCCCACCAGCCGCGCGGTCTCCCAGGCGAAGTCCGAGCGCCCCACGAAGGTGCCGTCCGGTGACCGGATCTCGAACTGCAACGCCGAGGGCGGAAGCTTCCAGCGGTGCAGGATCACGCGGCTGCGTGACTCGCCGACGCTCTCGCTCCTTCCGTCAGCATCGGCGACCGCTCGAGCCGCGCTCCGGCTGCCGGGTGTGCCGGCGATGTCGAACAGCCGGCCGCGCAGAACCTCGTGCGACAGGATGTCGAGGCGCAGCGCGGCATCGAGCGCTACGACGGCCGCCTCGTGCGGCAGTGACCGGGCCAGGTCCAGCGCGGTCCTGATCGGGCCGGTCACCTGCAGCCCGTCGACCTCCACCACCTCGTCGTCCCTGAGTCGCGCGACGTGGCAGCAGAGGACGGCGCTGGCGTCGTTCCAGGCGCGAGGCCGGCGCGTGACATGCACCCGATCGAGCGGGACGTCCCACAGCGGCAACCCGTGCAGGACCGCGGCCGACTGATGGCTCACGACGGCCGGTCGGCGTAGCCCGGCGATCGTCGCGCGGACCAACAGGCGATGCCGGGCGGCGCCATCCACAGGGAGGACCGAGTCGACGTACGCGCCCCTGCGCAGCCGGTTCAGCTGTCCTGCTCGGACGAGGCGGCCCAGCTCGTCGTCGGACCAGCCGGTCGCGACGGCCTCGCGGCGCAGGAGGAGTTCGTCCAAGGGCTCGGCGGCATCGGTCATGCGAGCGACGGTGCAGCGGTCCGAGGGGTCCGGGGGAGCGCGGGAAAGATCCGTGGACAACGCCGCAGACTGTGGACGAGTGCCTTCCGGGTGTTGCTCGCGGCATCGCCGTACTGCAGACCTCCAGGAGCGCGAGAAGCGCCCTGAGAGCAGCGGCGAATCGGCGGCGTCAGGTCAATCGAGCGGGGAGTGCTCCGCGTCCGTCCGGGATGCCGACGGCGCCGTGACCCCGGGACGTCCGGCCGGCTTGGCCGACCGGGCGGGGGTACGCGGCGTCATCGCGTACCGCAACAGCGCGACCGCGCCCCAGCCTGCCCCGAGGCACCAGGGCAGGCGGGTCATCATCTCCTCCGTCGAGAGATCTCCCCGTATCCCGAGCGCGAGCACGGGCAGGGCCAGCACGAACCCGACGAGGAGCACGTCCCAGCGGAACGGGCTCATGCCTGCGGGTTCTCCAGCCGCTCACAGAGGAGCGATGCCCAGCGGTGCGGCGTCGCGCGCGCGCCGTCGAGGAGCGCCACGGGGGCGTCCACCCGGCGGAGCACGGCGGCCGGGTCCGCGCTGAGGTCGGTGTCCTGAACGATGAGTGCGTCGACCTGCGGCAGCCCGTCGATCCACGGCTCGAGGTCCTCGGGCTTGCGGGTGGCCTCGACGACCGCCCAGACCGCGACCGGCGTCCAGATGGCCATCATCTGCGCCGTCCAGTAGGCGTCGGTGCGCATCGGGGCCTCGACGGCCACGATGGTCACCGTGCCGGCGATGGCAGCGTCCTCGCGGCGGTTGATCGCGGCGCCGACGGTGGTCACGCGACTGCTCTCGGGGGCGAGACCGGCGAGGTCCCCGCGGGTGGCCCACTGCACGCGGTCGGGATCCAGCCGCAGCGAGGCGGCCAGGCTCTGGGCGGCGCGCAGGGTCTCGATGCCGGGGCCCACCACGAACAGGACTTCACCCGCACCGTTGGGCAGCTCCGGTGCCGTCCGGAGACGCAGGGCGAGCGCGCGGGTCAGCGCGGCGTAGGTGCCGCGCTCGGCGACGTCGTCGGCGAAGGTCGCGCCGAGCAGGTCGCGGGGCAGGCCGAGCCCCACGAGCCGGTCCGCGACCTCTCCCGAAGCGATCGCCGCGGGGGTGACCGGAGAAGCGACCGACTCGGCGACGGCTTCCGTGCGCAACGGCGCGGGCTCGAACAGGTGCTCGGGCATCTCGGGGATCTCCGGGCTCGCCATGAGCGGTGCCACGGGCAGCCGGGTCACGGTG
>JAOPUS010000267.1 GCA_025963345.1 Blastococcus sp.
TCCGGCCGCCGCAGCTGCCGTCGAGAGCCGATGCCAGGCCGCGTCGACGGCGGGGCGGTCGATCTGCGGTGCGGTCAGCGCCGCGCCGGTGGCCACGGCGTCGGTGCGCGCCCGCTCCACGCCGGACAGGCAGACCGCACAGCCGGCGACGTGCGCGCGATCGGCGTCGGCGACGCCGGCGGGCTCGTCGACGAGCCGGCGGAGCACGCCTTCACTCGGATGACGCATGACGGTTCAACTCCTTGCGCAGGGCGGACTCGGCGCGGCGGACGGTGGTGCCGACGCTGCCGGGGGACATGTCGAGAGCGGCCGCGACCTCGACGTAGCTCAGGCCGCTGTGCCGGAGAACCAGGGCGACCGCCTGTTTTCGCGGCAGCCGGGCGAGGGCACCGCGTACCCGGTGCCGTTCTTCGCTCGTGATGACGGCGTCGGCGACGTCCGGTGCGGTCGCCGGATCGCCGCCGACGGCCTCCTCGCGGGCGGCGCGACGCCGGCCCGAGCGGAGCAGGTTGAGCGCCGTGTGGGCCGCGGCGACCGACAGCCAGCCGCCGGCCTCGGCGGCGGGCACCGAGGAGCGGCCGAAGGCCAGGAACACCTCCTGGGCGACGTCCTCGGCCTGGTCCCGGGAACCGAGCACGCGGGCGGCGACGGCGACGACCCGGGCGTAGTCGGCTCGGAACACCCGCTCGAGGTCGGGGCGGACGGCCCGTCGGGTCGGGGAGGTCGACACGGCGACGTCCTTCCGGTCGGCCGGCCCCGCTGTCGTCCCGCGCAGGGCTGGGGGCACACCGGCGGTCAGAGCCCAGGAGGAGGGCGGTGCGACGTCCACACCTGTAGAGCACCGCCGGGCTCGCCGATGTGACACATGGCGATGATCTGCCTGAACGCCGCCCTTCGGGACGGTCGAACCCGCGATGCCGTCAGCCTCGCACGGCCGGGCGTCCCGTCTCGCCGACGTAGCGCCCGCGCAGCCGGACCAGGGGTGGTGCGGCCGGGTCGACGGACAGCACGTCCTGGATCTCGAGCAGCGCGAGGACGTGGTCCCCGGCCTCGACGAGCCGGTCGAGCCGGCAGTCCAGGGCGGCGAGCCCCCCGTGCAGGACGATCGCGTCGCTGGACGGCGCCCGCGACCAGGGCACCGACTCCAGCAGGTGCCGCGCGCTGGGCCGGCCCGCCGAGGCGAACCGGCTGGCCACGATTGCGTGCTCGGCCGCCAGCACGGTCAGCCCGCAGCGGCCGACCTCCTTCAGGACCTCGGCCGGATACCCCTCGGCGCTCAGCCCCACGGCGATCAGCGGCGGCGACGCGGACACGCTCATGACCGAGCTGACCGTCGTCCCGACGTCGTCGATGCCGTCGCGCACGGTCAGGAGGCACACCCCGGTCGCGTACTGGCCCAGGGCGGCAACGAACTCGGCGCGGTCGACCGGCATGGCGGCCAGTCGACCACACCGACAGGATGGGCCGCGTGAGCGGACAGGGGCGTGAGCATCGCGGCCTGGAACTCGAAGCGAGGAGCGGATCGCCCGTGGGAGCGAACCGGTGGCGGTGACCAGTGCACCGGAGCAGACCTATGACGTCGTCGTCCTCGGCGCCGGCGCGACGGGGGAGAACCTCGCCGACATCGCCGTCCGGGGCGGCCTGACCGCCGTCCTCGTGGAGAGCGAGCTCGTCGGGGGCGAGTGCTCCTACTGGGCGTGCATGCCGAGCAAGGCGCTGCTGCGCGGCACGGAGGTGCTCGCCGAGGCCCGATCCGTCGACGGTGCCGCGCAGGCGGTCATCGGCGAGCAGGACGTCGACGCGACGCTGGCCCGCCGCGACCGCTTCGCCTCGCACTGGGACGACTCCGGCCAGGTGACGTGGGTCGAGGGCGCGGGTATCGACCTGATCCGCGGCACCGGGCGGCTGAACGGGGAGCGCAGCGTCGTCGTCACCGCCGCGGACGGCACCGAGACCCGACTCACCGCCCGCCACGCGGTGGCGGTCTGCACCGGATCGACGGCCGCGATCCCGCCGATCGACGGGCTCCGGGACATCCACCCCTGGACGCCGCGCGAGGCGACCCGCGCCAAGGAGGTGCCCGGCCGGCTGCTGATCATCGGCGGCGGGGTCGTGGGCTGCGAGCTGGCCACCGCATGGCGCGGGCTCGGGGCGACGGTGACCCTCCTCGAACAGGGCGAGCGGCTGATGCCCCAGCTGGAACCGGCCGCCGGCGAGGCGGTGGCGGCGTCGCTGCGCGAACTGGGGGTGGACGTGCGGCTCGGCGTCGGCGTCCCGGCCGCCCGACGTGAGGACGGCGAGGTCGTGCTGACGACGGAGGACGGCGAGCTCCGGGGTGACGAGGTGCTGGTCGCCACCGGCCGCGAGGCCCGGACGACCGACCTCGGCGTGGACACCGTCGGCCTGGAGCCCGGGAAGTATCTCGAGGTCGACGACACGATGCAGGTGAACGGGATCCCGTGGCTCTACGGCGCCGGCGACGTCAACGGCCGCAGGCTGTTCACGCACATGGGCAAGTACCAGGCCCGCCAGGCCGGGGCGGCGATCGTCGCCCGGGCCCGTGGCGAGGAGGTCTCCACCGCGGCCTGGTCGCCCTTCGTGGCCACCGCCGACACCGTCGCGACGCCGTCCGTCGTCTTCACCAGCCCCCAGGTCGCCAGTGTCGGGCGGACCGTCGCGGAGGCGGAGGAGGCCGGCCTCCCGCACCGCGTCGTCGAGTACGCGATCGGCGAGGTGGCCGGGGCCAAGCTGTTCGCCGACGGGTACACCGGGACGGCGATCGCGGTGGTCGACACCGAGCGCGAGGTGCTGCTCGGGATGACCTTCATCGGGCCGGCCGTCGCCGAGCTGCTGCAGGCCGCGACGATCGCCGTCGTCGGCGAGGTGCCGATCAGCCGGCTCTGGCACGCCGTCCCGGCCTATCCCACGATGAACGAGATCTGGCTGCGCCTCCTCGAGACCTACCGGGGGTGACCGGCGTGCAGCGCATGACACGGATCGGCCTGGTCCTGCACCCTCGCCGCGACTGCTCGCCCGCCGTCGGTCAGGTCCTGGCCTGGACGTCGTCCCACGGGGTGGAGCTGGTCGCCTCCACCGACGACGTGACCCGGCTGGGCGTGCTCGGGCTGACCCCGGTTCCCGTCGACGAGCTCGCCGGCAGCTGCGACGGGATCATCGCCCTCGGCGGTGACGGCACCCTGCTCGGCGCGATGCGCCTGGTCAGTGGGCGCCCGGTCCCCGTGCTGGGGGTGAACTTCGGCAACCTCGGATTCCTCGCCGAGGTCGAGGGCGCCGAGCTCGACCGGGCCCTGGGCGCCATGGCCGAGGGCGGGTCGACGGTGGAGATGCGCGGCTGCCTCGTCGTGCGGCACACCGGCGGCGAGAGTCTCGCGTTCAACGACGCGGTCGTCGCGCGGGTGCCGGGGGAGGGGATGGTCGAGGCGACGTTGTCGGTCGCCGGCCGCCGCTACGGGCACTACCGCTGCGACGCGCTGATCCTCGCCACCCCGATGGGGTCGACGGCGTACAGCTACGCGGCCGGTGGGCCGGTGGTCAGCCCGGGCGCCGAGGGCATCCTCGTGACGCCGTCGGCACCGCTGAACGGCATCGCCCGCAGTGTCCTGCTCGGGCCGAACGAGCCGCTGCGCCTGGAGCTGACCGGCCGCCGCCCGGCGTTCGAGCTCGACGGCGTGCTCACCGGCCGGCTCGAGGCCGGCGAGGTGCTGGAGGTCGACTGGCGTCCCGATGCCGGGCGGCTCGTGCGCATCGAGGGCTCGCGGGCGGCCGACCGCAGCCGGGTCAAGCTCTCGCTGCTCGACCTGCCGCTGCTCCCGCAGGAACTCGTGGAGCTGGTGCCCGAGAGCCTTCGCCGCCGGCTCGGCGACGGGGCGTCGGGCCCGGGCTGAGCGGGCGTCAGGGCAGCGGGAACGGAGTGTCGTCCGGCACCGGCAGGGGGCCCACCGTCGTCGCCGTGACGTTCATCGTCCGAAACTCCGCGATCCCGCCGAACAACGACAGGAAAGCGGTGTCGGCGGCGTCGCGGCCCGAGCAGATCCGCGCCAGCGAGCTGGTCGGTGCCAGGCGGGTCGAGTCCACGACGCACCAGGTGCCGTCGACGTCGGCCTCGACGACGGCGTGGAAGTCCATCGGTGACAGGCCGGGGGCGTAGACCGCCACGAGCCGGGCGGGGATCTCGAGCGCCCGCAGCAGGGTGACGGTCAGGTGCGCGTAGTCCCGGCACACGCCCTGGCCGGCCAGCAGGGTGTCGACGGCGGTGTCGACCGGGCGGCTCGCCCCGGAGGTGTAGACCAGCCGCCGGTGCACCCAGTCGGCGACCGCGGCGACCAGGGCAGCGCGCGGCATGTCCCGGTCGAACTCGGTGGTCGCGAAGCCCTCCAGCTGGTCCGAGGGGCAGTACCGGCTGGGCCGGACGGCCACCGCCCACTCCGCCGGGGTGACCGTGCGCGCGGGTCCGCCGGTCTGCGTCGAGGCGGAGTAGGTGATCGTCGTGTCGCCCGCGTTCAGCTGCAGCCGTTGCACGCGGGCGCCTTCGGCGTCGAACTCCTCGGCCTCGATCGACGCTCCGTCAGAGAGCACGGTCAGCTGCTCGGCGATCGGGTCGGCGACGGCGACCTGCAGCAGCGCGGTGGCCGGGGCGGGGGACCAGATCGTGAGCGTGGCGGCGACGTCGATGCGCATCCGCACATCCTCACCCGGACCTGCGGCTTCCGGGCTGTGGAGTGCGTTACGGCCCCCTGCAGGGTCCCGCGCGAGCGTGCGAGCGATGGGGGGTAGGGGGTGTTTTTCAGTCGTCCTCGGGGTCGTCGGCGAGCTGGTCGAACAGCTCGCCGGTCGCGTCGCCGGTCATGGCGAACTCGCCGGTCAGGCGCCCGGTGTCGTAGTCGCCGTCCGCGAGCAGCTGGGGGTCGACGGCCCGCTGCACCGACACCTCCTGAGGCGGCAACGGGTCGTCCATCAGCTCGCCGGCCACGATCTCGGCGGGTGCGTCCAGCAGCTCGCCCATGAGCACCTCGGCCCGGCTCGGCAGCGGCGCGGGCCGGCCGAACGCGTAGCCCTGGGCCATCGCGCAGCCGTGGTCGAGCAGCCAGGCGGCCTGGTCGAGGTCCTCGATGCCTTCGGCGATGACCTGCAGGCCCATGCCGCGGCCGAGCTGCAGCAGCCCCTGGACGAGGGCGGCCGTGGCGGGCTCGGTGACGACGTCGGCCACGAACGACCGGTCGATCTTGACGGTGTGGATCGGCAGCCGGTGCAGTGCGGTGATGGCCGAGTAGCCGGTGCCGAAGTCGTCGAGGGCGAGGGTGACGCCCGCGGCGGTGACGACGGCGACCGAGTGCAGCGTGGCCTCGGCGGCGAACAGCGCCGTCGACTCGGTGATCTCCAGCTCGAGCCGCTCGGGGGCCAGGCCGGACTCCTCGAGCGCGGCGGCGACGAGTTCGCTGAACCCGTCCTCGGCGAGGTGGCGGGCGGAGATGTTGACGTGCACCCGGAGGTCCTCGGGCCAGGAGGCCGCGTCGGTGCAGGCGCGGTGCAGCACCCAGGCGCCGAGCTTGGAGGTGAGCCGGTTGTCCTCGGCGGCGGACAGGAAGGCGGCCGGCGGCAGCAGTCCACGGGTGGGGTGCTGCCAGCGGACCAGGGCCTCGTAACCCAGCAGCGTCTCGTCCCGGAGGTGGACGATCGGCTGGTAGAAGAGCCGCAGCTCCTCGTTCTCCAGCGCGTGCTTGAGGTCGGTCTCCAGTTGGAGGGCGTCGACGTCGCCATGGGCGAGCGCACCCTCGTGCACCTCGATGCGGGCCCGGCTGCCGTCGGCCTTGGCCCGGGTCAGGGCGCTCTGTGCCTGCCGCAGGAGGTCGTCGGGGGTCATGTCGGAGCCGAGCGTGAGACCCACACTCGCCGAGAGGGTGATCTCGCGCTCGTGCACGAGGAAGGGCTCGTCGAGGACGCTGAGGAGCCGGTCGGCGAGGGCCCGCAGCCCGTCGAGATCCTCGACGTCCTCAGCGACGACGAGGAACTCGTCGGCGCCGAGCCGGACGGCGGTGTCCTCGACCCGGGTGCTCCAGCGGAGCCGGTCGGCGACCTGGCTGAGCAGCATGTCGCCGGCCTCGTGGCCGAGGGCCTCGTTGACGGCCTTGAACCGGTCGATGTTCAGGTGCACCAG
>JAOPUS010000305.1 GCA_025963345.1 Blastococcus sp.
GAGCGCGGATGTCGTCGTCATCGGCGCCGGGCACAACAGCCTCATCGGCGCGGCGTACCTGGCCGCCGCCGGGCTCGAGGTCGTCGTCCTGGAGGAGCAGCCGCACGTCGGCGGCAACACGGTGACCGAGGAGCTGACCCTTCCCGGCTTCCGGCACGACTCCTGCTCCAGCGCGCACGTCCTGATCCAGACCAACCCGGTGATCCGGGACGACGAACTCGGCCTGTCGAAGCACGGCCTGCGCTACGTCCACACCGATCCGGCCGTGGTCCTGCCGCTGGCCGACGGCGACGCGCTCGTCATGTCCCGGGACCGTGCCGCCACCGCTGCCGAGCTGGCCCGCTGGAACCCCTCGGACGGCGATGCGTACCTGCGGCTGCTCGCCGACTGGGAGGGCGGCCTCGCCGGGGCGCACGCCCGCTGGAACGCAGGCCGCCTCGACCCGGCCGCCTCGACCGCCGACGCCGCCTATGAGTCCCTGCGCTCCCGCTCGGCGCACGAGGTGATCGCCGAGCGGTTCACCTCCGGCCAGGCGCGCGACCTGCTGACCTGGCTCTCCTTCGCCACGATCACCGACGTCCGCCGCGCCGGCACGGGCATCCTGCCCTTCTCGATCACGGCCGGTCGCTCGCAGTTCGGCTGGGCGACCCCGATGGGCGGCTCCGGTGCGCTGCCCGACGCGCTCGTCGCCTCCATCGAGTCCAACGGCGGCCGGGTCTTCGTCGGACGGCCGGTCGAGCGGGTGCGGGTGCAGCACGGCCGCGCGGTCGGCGTCGTCACCGCCGACGGGGAGAGCTGGGAGGCCCGCCGGGCGGTGCTGTCCTCGGCGCACATCAGCCAGCTGGCCGGGATGCTCGACGGCGCCGAGGCACCCGAGGAGCTGCGCCGGGCGGCCGACACCTGGCAGCCGGGGCTCACGCTGTTCGCCGTCCACCTCGCCACCGACGCGAACCTCACCTACGACACGCGCAACGGGCCGGTGGCCTCGGTCGCCGGGGGGATCGGGTCGGCGGCCGGTCTGTACGCCCAGCTCGACGCCTTCGCGCGCGGCGAGACGTACACGGTCGACCCCTGGGTGCTCGTCGTCTGCTCGACCGTCGTCGATCCCGACCGGGCGCCGCACACGCAGGGTGTGTCCAAGCTGCTGACCTTCGCCCCCCACGACCTCGCGCACGGGGCGGGCTGGGAGGTGGAGCGGGACCGGTTCGCCGCGGCGATCGTCGAGCGGACGGCGGAACGGGTGCCGGGGCTGCGGCCGGAGCACGTGCTCGCGGTGCGCGGCGAGGCCCCGGTCGACCTGGAGGCGCGCAACCGGCACAACGTCGGCGGCTCCTGCCACGGCGGGGAGTTCCGGCTGCCCTCCGGAGAGGTGCTCGTCGGGTGGCCCTCGCACCGGCTGCCGGTCGAGGGGCTCTACCTGACCGGAGCCACGGCGCACCCGGGCGGCTCGGTCTCCGGACGGGCCGGGCGGAACGCAGCACGCGTCGTGCTGACCGACCTCGGGATCGACCCGGCGACCGTCATGGGTCCTGGGGCCTGACCGATCAGTCAGCCGGCCGGGCGAGCCGGACGCTTGACGAGCGGCGGGGGAGCGGTCGACCCCCGGACGACGAGCCGCACCGGCAACAGGACGACGCGTGGGGTCACCGTGCGACCGCTGAGCCGGTCCAGCAGCAGGCGGGCCGCCTCCACGCCCAGCTCGTACTGCGGCACCCGGACCGAGGTCAGCGGGGGCTGCAGCCGGGAGATGAACGGCATGTCGTTGAAGCCGACGATGCTCACGTCGTCCGGGCAGGACAGCCCCGACTCCGCCAGCGCGTCGTAGCAACCAAGGGCGAGCAGGTCGTTGCCGGCGACGACCGCGGTCGGCCGGTCACCGTCGAGCAGCTTCAGCAGGCAAGCGCGACCGGCGGCCTCGGAGTAGGCCTCGGCCTCGACGACCCGGTCGTCGCGCAGCCCGTGGCTCTGCATCGCGGCCCGGAACGCCCGCAGCCGGACGGCGCCGGTCGAGACCCGCAGCGGGCCCGCGACGTGCGCGATGTCGCGGTGCCCGAGCCCGACCAGGTGGTCGACGGTCCGCTCGATCCCGGTCGCGTCGTCGGCGGAGACGGCTGAGACGTCCAGGTGCTCGGTCAGCCGGTTGACCAGGACCATCGGCACGCCGCGGGCGGCGGCGTCGTGCATGAGCGGGTCGTCGAGCAGGGCGGTCGCGACGATGAAGCCGTCGACCTGCCGGGCCTGCATGGCCGCGAAGTTGGAGGAGGTGCGTGCGGGGTCGTTGTCGGTGTTCGCCGTCAGCACGGTGTAGCCGCTGTCGCCCAGCGCGTCCTCGATCCCGCGGACGATCGGGGGGAACAGCGGGTTGGTCAGGTCGGGGACGAGCACGCCCACCGTCTCCGACCGGCTGGTCTTGAGGCTCCGGGCGATCGGGTTGACCTGGTAGCCCAGGGCCGCGGCCATCTCGCGTACGCGGGCGACCGTGGCGGGGCGGACGAGGCTGCGGGTGGCGTCGTTCAGCGCGCGGGAAGCCGTGGCCGGGTGGACCCCTGCCGCGGTCGCGACGTCACGGAGCGTCGGGCGCGGAGCCACGTGGGGAAGGCTAGCCGCGGGGAGGTACCCGTATCCGGCCGGGGGGTGGGCGGTCATCAGCGGCCCCTTCGGATGCGGAGGTACCGGCGGCGGGTCACCGCGGACACGACGGTCAAGGGCACGAACAACCCCGCGGACACCGCGAACAGCGTCCCGTAGAGCGCGTGGCCGGCGAGCAGACCGCCGAGGGCGGCGCCGGTCGATCCGCCCAGGAAGAGGCAGGAGGAGAACAGCGGCACGACCTGGGCACGCGCTTGCGGGGCCACGGACGTCGCCCAGGTCTGCAGCGTCGAGTGCATGAAGGCCCAGGCCGCCCCGAGGAGCACGCAGGCGACGACACCCGCGACGATGCCGCGCTGCACGGCGAGGACGGCGAAGCCGAGCATTCCCGAGGTGCCTCCGATGAGGAGGAGCGTCGGGGTGCTCAGCCGGGCCGACAACGGGCGCACCACGCGGCTGAAGCCCAGGACGGCGACGCCGAACGCCGCGACGACCGTCCCGGCGACGCCCGCGCCGGCCGCCGCGGCGTGCTGTACGCCCGGGGCGACGAAGGTGAACGCACCGGTGAGCGCCGCGCCCTCGACGAAGGCCAGCAGCAGCACCAGCAGGACCCAGCGGTCCGCGGCTGCCCTGACGAGCGCCCGGACCGGATGCCGCTCGATCGGAGCGCGGGGCGGCTCGGGGACGCGCCGGAGGTAGACCGCCAGACCGGCGCTCGCCACCGCGGTCACGGCGAACATGACCCGCCAGGTCAGGAGCTCGGCGGCCCAGCCGGCCGCCACGGTGGCAACTGCCGTCCCCACCGCCACGCCGGCCATCAGATCCGTGAGCGGCGCCTGGCGCCGCTCGATGGGAACCGTCGCGCCGACGTACACGAGCGTCGCCGGTACAGCCCCCCCGAAGAATCCACCGGCGACGCAGCGGAGTACGGCGAGCAGAGCCACCCCGGGTGAGAGAGCGGACAGTGCGCCCCCGACAGCTGCGCCGAAAAGGGAGACACGCAGGGCGCGGACCGTGCCCAGCCGTGCGCCGACGATGCCCCAGACCGGCTGCAACAGACCGTAGGTGAGGAAATAGAGGCTCGCCGCGACCGTGACCGCCCCGACCGACGTGTGCAGGTCGGCGGCCATCACGAGCAGCATCGGCGCGACCGCCGACCGGTCGAGGGAGCTGACCGTGTTGACCGCCTGCAGCGCGCGCAGGTGCCCGCGCGGGAGGTCGGTTGCGACGATCTGGGTCTCCGTCATGTCACCGCCGCAGCAGGCCGCCGCCGGGGCGGGACAGGGCGGCGAGGTCGTGTGTCTGTTCGAACCCGCCCTGCTCGGCGCGCAGTCGCAGGACCGCCTCGAACGCGGCCGGGTCCACCGCCCCGCCTGCACACACGCCGTGCAGCGGGTCGAGCAGCGTCTCGTACATCTGCTCGGCGGTCTCGGGGTCGGTGTCCGGCTGTGCGCCGAGGAGGGAGAGCACGTCGGCACGCCGCTCCGGCGTCAGCACCGCCCGCTCGGCGTGGTCCCAGGCATCGAGCAGGGCGCGGAGAGCCGGGGTGTCGACGTCGGCGCGGGTCGCGAGCACCGAGCCGAGGTAGGGGCGGACGACGTCACTCACCACGCCCAGGACGTGCGCACCGGCCCGGACCGCCCGGGCCTCGTGACCGGCGTTGAGCAGCGTCGCCTCGAACGCGCCGTCGGCCAGCAACTGCCGCCGCCGCGGGGTGGCCCCGGCGGTCACCACCTCGTAGTCGCGACCGGCCTCGAGGCCGGCCCGCCGGAGCAGGGCGAACCCGACGTACGCGAAGCCGGAGGTGGGGACGTCGACGGCGAACCGGCGACCCTTCAGATCCGCCGCACGTTCGATCCCGGGGGCGCCGACCAGGCTGAGCCGGCTGCCGCGGTCGACGGCGCGCAGGATCTGCAGGTCCAGCCGCCGGCCGAGCGGGTTGCCCTCGTTCAGCACGTAGGTGGCCACGTTGTCCGGCGAGGTGAGGACGGCGTCGTACTCGCCGGCCATCAGGGACGCGAACTGTGCGGGGGAGGACGCGACCGGCAGCTGTTCGACGACGAGCCCGTGGTCGGCGAAGACCCCGTGCTGCTGGGCCCAGTTGGCCACGACGTTCGCGCTGAAGATGCCGAGCCGGAAGGTCTGCGTCATCCCTGTCCTCGTGTCGGGCCGCCTGCCGCCGGCCGTGCTGCGGCCGGCCCTGGGGGCTGCCGGTCGTCATTGACAACCAGTTGCATGCTGCCCGAGCATGCACTCGTTTGCAAGGACTGCTCAGCCGGGAGGGTGCATGGACGAGAGAGTTGCGAGTGCGGTGTCGAACTGGGCGCCGCGCTTCACCACGAACGGCGTGGCGGTGGCCGACTTCCAGCGGGTCACCGCGAGCGTGGAGCGCTGGGACGACTGGTGTTCGGCCTGGTCGGCGGCGGCGCGGGTGCACGAGGACCTCGGCCGCGAGGCGCTGCGCGACGGACGGACCCGGTCCGCGGGCGCGCACCTGTCCACCGCGGCGGTCTACTACCACTTCGGCAAGTTCCTCTTCGTCGAGCACCCCGACGAGATGCGGGAGGCGCACGGGCACGCCGTCGCCTGCCTGAACGACGCGCTGCCGTACCTGGACCCGGCGGGGGAGCGGGTCGAGATCCCGTTCGAGGGCAGCCGACTGGTCGGCGTGCTGCGCCGGCCGAACGGTCCGGGTCCGCACCCGGTGGTGGTGATGATCGCGGGGCTGGACTCCACCAAGGAGGAGTTCCGCTCGACCGAGGCGCTGTTCCTGGAGCGCGGGCTGGCGACGTTCTCCGTGGACGGCCCGGGGCAGGGAGAGGCCGAGTACGACCTGCCGATCCGCGGCGACTGGGAGGTGCCCGGTCAGGCGATCGTCGACGCGGTCGCCGCCCAGCCCGGCATCGACCCGGAGCGCATCGGCGTCTGGGGGGTGAGCCTCGGTGGCTACTACGCGCCGCGGCTGGCCAGTGGCGTCGAGCAGGTCCGGGCCTGCGTCGCCCTGGCCGGGCCCTTCAACTTCGGTGAGTGCTGGGACCAGTTGCCCCCGCTGACCCGGACGGCGTTCACCGCCCGCTCGAACAGCTGCGACCAGGAGACCGGCCGCAAGCGGGCGCTGGAGCTCGACCTGACCCACGCCGCGGCCAAGATCCGGGTGCCGCTGCTCGTCGTCGCCGGCAAGAAGGACCGCCTGATCCCCTGGCAGCACGCCGAGCGGCTGGTCGCCGAGGCGGCCGGCCCGACCGAGCTGATCATGCTCGAGGACGGCAATCACGGGAACATGAACGTGGCCGCCAAGCATCGCTACAAGACCGCCGACTGGATGGCCGCGCAGCTGTCCATCTGACCGGCACCGGCGGCCGGGAGTGCCGCCGTGTGGTCGCCGGTGCCGCGCTGCAGGCGGCACCGACCACCACACGGCGGCCTCGGCACAGGAGCTTGACACCCGTCGACGGCGGTCCGATTCTGGCGGGCACACGCAAACGTTTGCTCCGAGGCGGTGCTCCAGCGGCCGTCGGCGGGCGAACCCGGCACATTCGCACACCCCTGCCGCGCAACGGCGCGCCGGCGACCCGGAGGAAGACATGGGCACCAACCGCATCAGCTACGTCCCGCTCGAGCAGATGGACGAGCGCATGCAGGAGGAGATGCACCGCTGCGCACGGGAGGGCACGCCGCGGCCGGAGAGCTCCGCCGTCCGCGCGCAGGCGCCGAACGCCTTCTGGGCCTTCGCCGACTCGTGGAAGGCGCTCTTTCACAGCGGGGTCTGCGACCACGCCATCAAGGAGCTGTGCCGGGTCTACATCTCGCGCACGGTGAAGTGCGAGTTCTGCGGGAACCAGCGCTCCCTCAAGGCGACGGCGGCCGGCCTGCAGGAGCAGCAGTACGACGAGCTGCTCAACTTCGAGACCTCGGACCAGTACGACGACCGGCAGAAGGCCGCCCTGGCCTACGCCGAGGCGATCGCCTGGCGGCTGGAGCCCACCGACGAGCTGTGGGACCGGCTGCACGCGCACTTCTCCGAGCCCGAGCTCGTCGAGCTCGGCTGCTGCATCGCGCTCACCTTCGGGCAGCAGAGCTGGATCCGGCTGCTGGGCATCGACCACCACGAGTACCTGGCCGGCACCGACGCGTCGATGGCGCCGGGCTTCCGCACCGCCGAGGAGCTCGCCGCGAGCAAGGCCTCCGCCGACTACTGGGCCGCCGGCGCCCCCCGCTGATCGTCCCCGGCCGCCCGTGCCCGGGAGATCGCGAGGCGCGTGACGCGCCTCGCGATCTCCGCT
>JAOPUS010000381.1 GCA_025963345.1 Blastococcus sp.
GCCGACGCGGGCTCGGCGCCCCGTCGCCGGCCGCCCGGCGGCCGCTGGGCTCCGGCTCACCCGTCGGGCTCGCCGGCTTGCGGTGGTGCTCGGCCTGGCCGCGGGGGTGGCGATCGGCTCGTGGCTCGGGCCCATCATCGCCGGCGCCGGGGGAGACCTCCGTCTGGCCGGCGTGCAGAGCGTGGTCGTGCAGCCCGGCGACACGCTGTGGTCGATTGCGGCCGACGTCGCCGGAAACGGCGACGTGCGCGAGGTGGTCGACCGCATCCAGGAGCTGAACGGCATCCACGACACGGTGCTGATCCCCGGTCAGGTCGTCGAACTGCCGTGACGACGAGGGGGAATGGCGTCGGCGCCCCGTCGCGCGGTCGGGCGCTACGCCTTGTCGGGTCGGGCGTCACCGCAAGAGACCCACAACGTCGCGGCCCGACTTCGTCAACCCTCAGTGCGGGCGCGTTCACAGTGGGTGGTGGCTCCAGCGCCTACGGTCGTCGCGTGTCAGGCGCCATGGAGAACCGAGCAGCGGTGTTCACGAGTCAACCTCAGGCGATCGAGGTCTACCAGGCCGGAACCTGGTGGGCGGGCGAACTGCTCGGCTGGCGGCACGACGCGGACGGTTCCTGTCAGGTGTGGGTCCGCGTGGTCCTCGGCGGCGTGGAGGAGACGGCGTGGACCGATCTCGCCACGCTCCGCCTGCCGGAGCGCCACCTGTCGGTGGCTCTGCCCCCGGCGTCCGTTCACGGCCCGGCCACGCAGGAGATGTCGGTGGCGCGCCACCCCTCCGGCCGGCGCGCCCGTTCGGCCGACGCCGATGCCCAGGCGACCGCAGGGCTGCCCCTGGTCCGGGACCTCTCCGTAGTGCCCGATCTCCCTTCGGCCGGGGGGCGCCGCACCGCGGACGAGACGGCTCAGTTCGCCTCCGTGGGCCGCCGCCGGGCGCCCGAGACCGGCGAGTCACCGTCAGTCGGCCGTCGCCGCGCTCCCGAGGGGACGGTCGCGGTGGCCTCGGTGCCCGCCCCGTCTCCCGGCCGCCACCGCGCGCCGGCTGTCCCGGCCGCGCCTACCGACCCGGGCCGCCACCGTACGGCCGACACCGGCCTCTTCCCCGTCGTGTCAGAAGCCGCTCGCTCGGCTCGGCCACAGAAGACCGCGGCTCAGCCCCCGAAGGGCGCCTCCCAGCCCCCGAAGGGCGCGCCCTCGTCTCGGGACGGCTGGACCGCCCCCGAGGGCATGGAGGCCGATCTCCTGACCCGTCCCATGCGGCTGAGCGACCACGTGCCGCACTCCCGGCGCCCCCGTCTGGGCGGTTCGGCGCGCACCGTCTGAACTGTTCGCGCCGCTGATCGCCCGGAGCGTGTCGGCGAGATCCCGGGATGCCGGCGGCGGCACCCCGGGATCTCGCCGTGTGCTGCGTCCCGGACGTTCGACGGGCGTTCCGTGGGGTTCGCCTCGGGCCGACGCGGTGCTCGTGAGGCGCTCTTCGGCGCGTCGGAGCGGCGTGTCGTGTGACTCGTGGGGAGCGATGACTCCCCTGGTGACGGCAGTGTCGGTACGGAACACGCCGACCGTCGATTGGCTTGCACATCTTGTGTGACCCGGCCTAGGGTTCCCCTACATCTAGTAGTTACAGAGTTGTAAGCCCGTCCACAGGCTCATCCTCAGGTTCTCCCCCGGACATCCACCGGATGTCCCCAGGAGGGTCCACAGGAAGGCCCGGACGGACCGCCCGGGACCTCCCGGCCGGGTCCGGAAGCCCCGGGGAGGAGGTGAACCGAGATGCGCTGCCCGTTCTGCCACAACGCCGACAGCAGGGTCATCGATTCGCGCGAGGCCGACGAGGGGGCGACCACCCGTCGTCGTCGCTCGTGCCCGACGTGCAATCGACGATTCACCACCGTCGAGGAGGCGGTCCTCGCTGTCGTCAAGCGCAGTGGGGTGAGCGAGCCGTTCAACCGCACCAAGGTGGTCGCCGGCGTTCGGCGGGCCTGTCAGGGCCGGCCGGTCGACGAGGACCAGCTGCAGATGCTCGCCCAGCAGGTCGAGGACACCATCCGCGCAACCGGTGCGGCCGAGGTCCCGAGCCACGAGGTCGGGCTGGCCATCCTCCGACCGCTCCGGGAGCTCGACGAGGTCGCCTACCTGCGCTTCGCGAGCGTCTACCGCTCCTTCACGTCCGTGGCGGACTTCGAGAAGGAGATCGCCGAACTGAAGGCGCGGCAGTCCGTGGCCGCCGACCCGAATTCCGTCCCTGCCGGCACCGTCGCCGGCCCCTGAGAACTGTCAGACCCACCCGCTACACAGCAGTCAGGCCCCGTACCGATCGTGGCTCTTCCCCAGCCCTCCGATCCACCCGCGCAGCAACGCGCAGTACCGCATCGAGCAGACACAGCGCATGACGACACAGCGCATGACGACCAGGGAGAGCTCCACACCATGACCGAGACCGACGACCGCTTGGCAGGCTCCCGCACCCGCCGCACGGCCAAGGCGCCGAGCCGGGGCAAGGGCCTCAAGATCAAGCGCGTCTTCACCACCGCCGGTGTGCACCCCTACGACGAGGTGACCTGGGAGCGCCGCGACGTCGTCATGAC
>JAOPUS010000385.1 GCA_025963345.1 Blastococcus sp.
TGGCCATGCGGCCCCCCGTGCCGGTGCCGACGCTCTCGCGGCGCGCCAAGCTGGTTCTCGGCGCTGTCGCCGTGCTGCTCGTGCTGTTCACGGTGATCGGGACGTTGACCAACGTCTACGTCGACTATCTGTGGTTCGACGAGACGCGGTACACCGAGGTCTTCTGGACCGAGCTGCAGACGCGTGCGCTGCTGTTCGCCGTCGCCGGAGTCGCCACCGGCGGCCTGGTCGCGACGGCGGTCTACCTCGCCTACCGCTTCCGGCCGACGTTCCGCCCCATGTCGCTGGAGCAGCAGAACCTCGAGCGCTACCGGCAGTCGCTGGAGCCGCGTCGCGGTCTGGTGCTCACCGCGGTCGCGGTCGTTCTCGGCCTGTTCGCCGGCTTCACCGCCCAGGGGAGCTGGCAGACCTGGCTGGAGTTCCGCAACAGCACCGAGTTCGGCCGCACCGATCCGCAGTTCGGGATCGACCTGTCCTTCTTCGTCTTCGACTACCCGTTCTACCGGCTGGCCCTGGGCTTCGCCTTCGCCATCGTGCTATTGGCGCTGATCGGCTCGCTGCTCACCCACTACGTGTTCGGCGGCCTGCGCCTGCAGACACCGGGGCAGAAGCTCACCGGTGCGGCCCGCGTGCAGCTGTCGGTCCTCCTGGGCCTGTTCCTGGCGCTGAAGGCGGTGGCCTACTGGCTGGACCGCTACGGGCTCGAGTACTCCAACCGCGGCGAGGTCTTCCCGGGCGCGAGCTACACCGACGTCAACGCCCTGCTGGTGCCCAAGACGATCCTGGTCTTCGTCGCGGCCGTCTGCGCGATCGCCTTCTTTGCCAACATCGTCGTCCGCAACTTCCTGCTGCCGGCCGCGGCGCTGGTGCTGCTGCTGATCTCCAGCCTGGTCATCGGCGTCGCCTACCCGGCGATCGTCCAGCAGTTCGTCGTTCGCCCCAGCGCCGACCAGAAGGAAGCCCCCTACATCAAGCGGGCCATCGAGTCGACGCTCGCGGCCTATGGGCTCGACAACATCAACTACGTCGACTACGCGCAGAGCAGCACCGGCGACCAGGTCGACACCCAGGCCGCGCTGGCCGAGCTGCGCAACGACACCGAGACCATCCCGAACGCCCGGCTGCTCGACCCGAACGTGCTGTCGCAGACGTTCACGGCGCGGCAGCAGATCCGCAACGTCTACGGCTTCCCGGAGAAGCTCGACATCGACCGGTACACCCTGCCGGACCCGACGACCGGCGCGGACACGACCCGCGACTACGTCGTGGCCGTCCGCGAGCTCAACAGCGCGGGCCTGTCGGAGAACCAGGGCAGCTGGATCAACCGGCACACGGTCTACACGCACGGCAACGGCTTCGTCGCCGCGCCGGCGAACGAGGTCGTGGCCGGCCAGGAGGGCGGTGAGCCCAACTTCACGACCAAGGACCTGCCCACCACCGGCAACATCGCCGTCGACCAGCCGCGCATCTACTACGGCGAGCTGATCAAGCAGGGCGGCCAGGACGTCTACTCCGTCGTCGGGGCGCCCCAGGGCGCGGACCCGCGCGAGTTCGACCAGCCCGAGGACGGCTCGTCCCAGGGGCAGATCAACAACACCTACGACGGCAAGGGCGGGGTGTCGATCGGCAGCTTCTTCCGCCAGCTCACCTTCGCCATCTACTACCGGGAGCGGAACTTCCTGCTCTCGAGTGCCGTCAACGACTCCTCGAAGGTGATGTACGTCCGCGACCCCCGGGACCGGGTGGAGAAGGCCGCGCCGTTCCTGCAGGTGGACGGCGACCCGTACCCCGCGGTGATCAACGGCCGGGTGAGCTGGATCCTCGACGGCTACACGACGTCGGACGCCTACCCCTACTCGGAATCGATGGAGCTGGGCGCGGCGGCGCAGGACTCGCTGACCGGCTCCGGCACGACGGCGCTGCCCAACCAGCAGTTCAACTACATCCGCAACTCGGTGAAGGCCACCGTTGACGCCTACGACGGCACGGTGACCCTGTACGCATGGAACGAGGACGACCCGATCCTGCAGACGTACATGAAGGCGTTCCCGGGCGTCGTCAAGCCGCGCAGCGACATGTCCGCCGAGCTGGTGAGCCACGTCCGCTATCCGGAGGATCTCTTCAAGCTGCAGCGGGACATCCTCACCCGGTACCACGTCGCCGACCCGGTCGACTTCTACAACCAGAACGACCGCTGGCAGGTGCCGGACGACCCGACCCGGGAGACCCAGGACGCGCAGCCGCCGTACTACATCCTGGCCCAGCGGCCGGGTGACGACGTGGCCAGCTTCCAGCTCACCAGCGCGCTGAACGCGTTCAACCGGGAGAACCTCTCCTCGTTCATCTCCGCCTCCAGTGATCCGAAGAACTATGGCGAGATCCAGGTGCTCCGACTGCCGGGCAACACCCCGTTCCGCGGGCCCCAGCAGGTGCAGCAGTCGTTCATCACGAACAACCAGGTCAGACCGGACCTGACGCTGTTCAACAGCCAGGAGTCCCGGGCGGTGTTCGGCAACCTGCTCACCCTGCCGATCGGCGGGAGCGGACTGCTCTACGTCGAACCGCTGTACGTGCAGGGGAGGGGGCAGAACTCCTTCCCGCTGCTGCAGAAGGTGCTGGTCAACTACGGCGACCGGGTCGGCTATGCCGACACCCTGACGGAGGCGCTGGACCAGGTGTTCGGCGCCGGGGCTGGGGAGTCGGTCACCAATGGCGGGACGACGCCCCCGACAGGGGGCAGCACACCGACACCGACGCCGACGAGCCCGACGACCGCCCCGCCGGACGGCGGGGGCGGCACGGCCACGAACCCGGCGATGGATCAGGCGGTGACCGCCATCAAGTCGGCCCTCGACGCCCTGGCGACCGCGCAGCGCAGCGGCAACTTCGAGGCCCAGGGACGCGCACTGGCGGACCTTCAGGCTGCGGTCAACGCCTACCAGAGCGCGCAGCAGTCCGCCGCGGCTGCGAGCCCGACCGGGTGAGGCGTGGGGGAGGGCGAGCAGGCCCCGCGCCCTCCCCCCGCCACCGGCTGGTAGGGTGGGATCTACCGACGCGGGGTGGAGCAGCTCGGTAGCTCGCTGGGCTCATAACCCAGAGGTCGCAGGTTCGAATCCTGCCCCCGCTACAACGACGGAAGCCCGACCCCTCAGGGGTCGGGCTTCCGTGTTTCTCAGGTTGTTCGCCGACTACCGCGTGCGGCGCCGGCTCGCCGTCAGACGGCGCTCAGGTACGCGGAGCGGCCGTCCAGCGGCTCGTGTCGCCGCGGCTCGGCCACCGGCTCGCGGGGCCGGCGGGGTTCCGCGACCACCGCAGGCTCGGCGACCACAGAGGGCTCGACGGCCCGCGCGGGCGGCGTGTGCGCGTGGGCCGGCTTCGCGGGGCGGGTGCGCATCCCGGCCAGCAGGGCGTGCGGACGGGTCGCGTCGTCCTCGTCCTCGTGGGGGACCGCCGCGATCGGTCGGCGCACGACGGCCGGGAAGGGCTCGCGACGCGGCGGGTGCTTGTGGTCGGGCAGGCGGAGGTCGGCGAGGTCCTTCCACGTGGAGTGTCGGAGGCCGTCCACACGGCAGCGCACGCGGGCGGCGACCCGACCGTTGCTCTCGTGCCGCCAGCCGATCAGCTCGCCGGAGTACCAGATTCCGCGGTGATGGATCTCCACGGGCTGTGGCTGTCCGACGAACATGCTCGTCGCCTCGTCCCACGCCACGTGCCGGACTGTAAGCGGCGGTACGCGCGCGCCCCGGAAGGCGCGCGCGGCCCTGGGGCCGGTGTGACGGGGCTGTCACGGGTGTCGTCCCATCCGGGTCCCCAGGGCGTGTACTGTGGGTTCTACCGACGCGGGGTGGAGCAGCTCGGTAGCTCGCTGGGCTCATAACCCAGAGGTCGCAGGTTCGAATCCTGCCCCCGCTACGACGAAGGGCCCGGTCACGACGGTGACCGGGCCCTTCGCATGTCGGCGGCTCTTCGGGCCGCTCGGGTTCGGTCCGGGGCGTGTGTTGTGCATCACCGTCCCGAGTCTCTAGCGTCACGGTCACTGTTGACCGTTTCGCTGGGAGGACCCCGTGTCCGTGGACGCCGTCGCAGGGCCGCCGCAGATCGACCTGGGCGGCATCGACCTGTCCGATCGCGACTTCTGGGTGTGCCCTCCGGCCGAGCGGCATGCCGTCTTCGACCTGCTCCGCCGGGAGAGCCCGTTCGCGTTCTTCGCCGAGCCCGAGGTGCCGATGCTCGAGCCGGGCCCCGGCTACCACGCCGTCACCCGGTACGCGGACCTGGACGCCATCAGCTCCCAGCCGACCGTGTTCTGCTCCGGCGAGGGCGCGGTGTCCATCACCGACATCCCGGCCGACCTGAACGAGTTCTACGGATCGTTGATCAGCATGGACGACCCGCGGCACGCCAAGATCCGCCGCATCGTCTCGAAGGTCTTCACCCCGCGGATGCTGGAGCAGCTCGTCGGCTCCGTGCAGCAGATCGCCCAGGATGTCCTGGCCGCCGCCCGGCGCAAGGCGGAGGCGGGCGACGGCAGCATCGACGTCGTCGCCGACATCGCTGCGCCCATCCCGCTGCGGGTCATCTGCGACATGATGGGTGTCCCCGACGAGGACCGCGCCCTGATCCTGGCCACGTCGAACATCGTGCTGTCCGGTGGCGACCCGGAGCTGATCGAGAACCAGGACGACCCGCTCACCGCGTTCCTCGAGGCGGGCATGGCGCTGGCCGGCGTGATGGAGCGGCTGGCGGCCGAGCGCCTGGAGCGCCCGACGGACGACCTCACCACTGCCCTGGTGAGGTCGGAGGTCGACGGCGAGCGGCTCTCGCACGCCGAGATCGCCTCTTTCTTCATCCTGCTGCTGGTCGCCGGCAACGAGACCACGCGTAACGCCATCTCCCAGGGCGTCCTCGCCCTGTCGGAGCACCCGGAGCAACGCGCCGGCTGGATGTCCGACCCGTCACTGACCCGGACCGCGGTCGAGGAGATCGTGCGCTGGGCCAGTCCCATCACCTGGATGCGGCGCACCGCTACCCAGGACGGCGAGCTGAACGGATTCCGGTTTCGGGTCGGCGACAAGTTCCTGCTCTTCTACGCCGCTGCCAACCGCGACCCGGCCGTCTTCGCCGATCCGCACGTGTTCGACCTGGCGCGCGATCCGAATCCGCACGTCGGCTTCGGCGGACACGGCCCGCACTTCTGCCTCGGCGCACACCTGGCCCGGCGGGAGATCGCGGTGACGTTCGAGGCGTTGTTCGACCGGCTGCCCGACCTGGAGGTGACCGGCGAGCCCGACCGGCTCCGGTCGTCGTTCGTCAACGGCATCAAGCGGCTCCCGGCCCGGCTGACCGGCTCCCGATGAACCGGGTGGAGGTCGACCGGGACCGCTGCGTGGGCTCGGGGACGTGCGAGGCGCTCGCCCCGGCGGTCTTCGAGGTCGACGACGACGGCGTCCTGGCCGTCCTGCGCCCCGAGCCGGCCGACGAGGAGCTGCCCGACGTCCGGGACGCCGTCCAGGCCTGCCCGACCCGGGCGCTGACGCTGGCCGACTGACCCCGGAACAGCCGCCGAGGCCGAGAGGTTGCCGTCCGCATGGAGATCACAGTCCGGGACAACCCGGAAGAGAGCCGCTACGAGATCCGGGACGGCGACCGGGTGCTCGGGTTCGCCGCCTACGAGCGCCGTGGCGATACCACCGTGTTCACCCACACCGAAGTCGACCCCGACGCGGGACAGGACGGCCTGGGCAGCACGCTGGTGCGGGCCGCGCTGGACGACGTCCGCGCCCGCGGCGGTTCCGTGGTGCCGCAGTGCTCGTTCGTGCGCGGTTGGATCGAGCGGCACCCGGACTACGCCGACCTCGTGGCCGCTCCGAGCCGGTGACGGCCCCGGACGTCGCCGACCACGTCCTGGGGAACCGGGACGCGGCGGTCACCCTGTTCGAGTACGGGGACTACGAGTGCCCCTACTGCGCGGCCGCCGCGCCGGTGCTGCGGCACGTGGTGGAGGACTCCGGCGGGCAGGTCCGGCTGGTGTTCCGCAACTTCCCGGTCGCCGACCGGCACCCCTATGCGCTGACCGCGGCCCTGGCCGCGGAGGCCGCGGGCGCCCAGGGCGCCTTCTGGGAGATGCACGAGCTGCTCTTCGCGCGGCAGGACCGGCTCGACGACGCGGCGCTGCGCGCCTATGCCGAGGAGCTGGGGCTCGACGGCAGCCTGGTCGTGGGCGAGCCGGCGCAGGTCTTCGCGGACAAGGTCGAGGCCGACTTCGCCGCCGGGCTCGCAGCGGGCGTCGGCGGCACACCCACCGTCTTCATCGACGGCCGGCTGTGGTCGGGCCGGGTGGAGGCCGGTGCTCTGCGCCGGGCGATCGGTAATGCCCCGTCGGGGCCGAACGGGTCAGCTGCGGACGGACGGCTGGACCCAGGGCCGCGGCGGCAGCGACGGTGGTCCCTCGGTCTCCGGCGAGCACAGCGAGAACCGCTCGCCGAGGACGCGGAGGAGGACCACCCCGGCGACCGCTGCGGTGACTGACCCGGCCAGGATGCCGATGGTCGCCTGCTCGCGCAGCTGCTCGTCGGAGAACGCCAGGTTGGTGATGAACAGCGCGATCGTGAAGCCGATCCCGGCCAGCGTTGCCCCGGCCATGAGGTGCGACCACCGGACGCCACCGGGCAGCACGCCCAGCCCGGTGCGCAGGGCCACCGCGGTGCCCGCGGTGATACCGATGGCGTTGCCGGCGACCAGCGCACCCGCGACGCCGAGGGTCACCGGCGATGTCGCCGCCGTCCGCAGGGTCTCGCCGTCCAGGGACACCCCTGCGTTCGCCAGGCCGAAGACCGGGACGACACCGTAGGCGGTCCACCGGTGCAGGGACAGCAGGAGCCGGGCGCCGGCAGGCACGGTCGCCGCGACGGCGAGGGCCGCCAGCCGTGCCCGCTCCGCGTCGGGGGCCTCGCGGAGGGCCTGCCCGTACGCACGGGTGCGCTCCACGACGTCGGGCTCGGGCGGGCGGGCGGGCAGCAGCAGCCCGACCAGGACGCCCGCCAGGGTGGGATGCACGCCCGAGGCCTGCACGGCCAGCCACAGCGCGACGCCGACGAGCACGTACGGGGTCAGCCGCCAGATGCCGGCCCACCGCAGGCCCAGGAGAACGGCGACGAGGACCGCGGCGACGGCGAGCGCGGTCGCGTTCACGTCGTGTGTGTAGAAGAGCGCCATCACCGTGATGGCGCCGATGTCGTCGACGATCGCCAGGGTGAGCAGGAACAGCCGGAGCCGGTCGGGGCAGCGCGGCCCGAACAGTGCCAGGATGCCGAGGACGAACGCGGTGTCCGTGGACATGACGATGCCCCAGCCGGCGCTCGCGGGCCCCGAGTGGTTCACGGCCAGGTAGATCGCAGCCGGGACCATCAGCCCGCCGAGGGCCCCCAGTGCGGGCGCGGCCACGTTCCGCCGGTCCCGCAGCTCGCCGACGGTGATCTCACGGGTGATCTCCAGCCCGACGACCAAGAAGAACAGCGCCATGGCGGCGTCGTTCACCCAGTGCCGGAGGTCGAGGGTGAGCTCGAGGTCGCCGACGCCGATCGAGGCCTGCGTGGACCAGAACGAGAAGTAGCTCCCCGACCAGGGCGAGTTCGCCCAGGCCAGCGCCAGGACCGTGGCCACGAGGAGGAGCGCCGAGCCGCCGGCCTCGGTCCCGAAGTACAGCTTCGAGGACGGCGACAGGGTCGGGACACTCACCCGCTGGGCCGGGCCGGGGCGGGGCGGCTGGGTCACGTCGAGCATGCGGTCAGGTCACAGGACGTGCTGGCCGTACATCTCGCCGAGCGGGTCGGCGATCAGTTCGATGCGGGCGCCGTCGGGGTCGCGGAAGTAGACCGAGACGCCGCTGTGCACCTCGTGCTCGACCCCTGCCTCCGTGAGCCGTTCCACGAGCTTCTCCCAGCGCTCGGGGGCGACGCTGATGGCCATGTGGTGCAGGCCGCCCAGGACCTCGGCGTACGGGCCGACGTCGAGGCCGGGGAAGTCGAAGAAGGCCAGCAGGTTGCCGTTGCCGATGTCGAAGAAGAAGTGCGAAGAGCCCGGGTAGTCGCGGTTCTCGATCAGCTCGGTGAGCGGGAAACCGAGCACGTCCTGGTAGAAGCGGACCGTCGTCTCGACGTCGCTGCTGATCAGAGCGGTGTGGTGCAGGCCGCGCGCCGTGGACGGCGGCCGGTCGCCGACGGGCTTCAGGTGTGCCTCACGGATGCGAGCCCGCTCCGCTTCCAGGGCGGCCGGGTCCGGGGTGGTGGTGGTCATCTCGGATGTCCTCTCAGGTCAGAGCTGAACTGGTCGGGTTGTCGGAACCGGTCAAGGGCGGTCGGGGGAGTCGGCGGCGGGAGCCAGCGCGAACTCGGCCCGGCGGCCTTCGGGCACGAGGTCCAGGTAGGCCGGGTGGCGGTGGATGTAGCCGCGGATGAACGGGCAGAACGGCAGCACGGGCGACCCCGCCTCACGGGTGGCTTCCAGGGCGCCCTTGGCCAGCACCGAGCCCAGCCCGCGGCCCTCGAAGGTCGGGTCGATGACGGTGTGTGTGAATGCCACCGCCGACGTGGTCCGCTGGTACTCGGCAAACCCGGCGACCTCGCCGTCCACGAGCACCTCGAAGCGGCCGGCCCCGGCGTTGTCCACCACTCTCGGGTCCTTCTTCTCCGTCACGCTGACCACCTTCCTCTGGTTTCAGCAGCAGGACGGCTCAAGCCGCGACGGTCGCGTGCATCTCCCACACGAGGACCTCCGCGGGCTCGGTGGCGGTGACCCGCTGACCACCGGTGGCGGTGAACCGGACGGCGTCCCCGGCGTGCAGCTCCCCGGCGCCCTCGAGCACTACCGTGCCGCGGGGGACGAACAGGTGCAGGTAGGGGGCCTCGGGGAGCTCCACGGTCTGCCCCGGCTCCAGTCGTGCGGCGTAGAGCGCCGCATGCCGGTTGTGGATGCTGATCGCGGCGGCGCCGCGGTGCTTGGCCATTCCGGACGCAACTGGCACCAGGCCGCCGGTGAGCAGGGCGTCGTCGACCTCCAGCTGCTCGTAGCCGGGGATGATGCCGCTCTCGTCCGGCACGACCCACATCTGGACGAAGTGCACCGGGTCGCGGTGGGCGTCGCCGCCCTGCAGGAGCCAGGAGTCGTTCTTCTCGCTGTGCAGGATCCCGGTGCCGGCGCTCATCCGCTGGGCCAGGCCCGGGTAGATGACGCCGTTGTGCCCGGTGGAGTCCTGGT
>JAOPUS010000421.1 GCA_025963345.1 Blastococcus sp.
CGGCGAGGTCGGCCACGTGGGTCGCGACGACGAGGCCCGGATGCGCGTCGCGCAGCCGGTCGGCGACGCCGGTGAGCCGCTCCTTGTCGCGGTCGACGAGCACGAGGTTGCTGCCGCGGGCGGCCAGCCGGACCGCCAGCGCCTCCCCGATGCCGCTGGCCGCTCCGGTCACCACAGCGCTTCCGCCGGCGAACTGGTAGTGCTCCATCAGACGACCGCCTTCTCGGGTCGGGTGGCGATCTCGCGCCGCTGGAAGGTCATGCCCTCGTCGTCCAGCGGGCCTCGCCGCATGAGCTGGACGTCGCGGATGTAGTTCTGGTGCAGCTTCCATGGCTTCCGGGAACCCTGCTTCGGCAGGCTGGCGAGGCTGCGCTGCACGTAACCCGACGCCAGATCCAGGAAGGGCTCATCGGCACCCTCCGGTGGAGCGACCGGTGTCGCCGAGGCGAAGCCGTGCGCGTCGAGGTGCTGCAGCAGCCGGCAGACGTAACGGTTGACCAGGTCGGCCTTCAGGGTCCAGGAGGCGTTCGTGTAGCCGATCACCATCGTGAAGTTGGGAACGCCGGAGATCATCATCCCCTTGTAGGACACCGTCTTCGACACGTCGACCGCCTGGCCGTCGAGGCTCAGCGACATGCCGCCCATGGGCAGCAGGTTCAGGCCCGTCGCGGTGACGACCACGTCGGCGTCGAGGTGCTCCCCCGACTCGAGCTGGACGCCGTTGGCGGTGAACGTCGCGATCCGTCCCGTGGCGATGGAGGCGTCACCGCGGCGCAGGGTCCGGAACAGGTCGCCGTCGGGCACCAGGCACAGCCGCTGGTCCCAGGGGTCGTACGGCGGGTTGAAGTGCGTGTCGATGTCGAAGTTCTCCGGCAGCTGCTTCTGGGTCAGCCTGCGGATGAGCATGCGCGCGGCCGCGGGACGACGGCGGCTGAACTGGAACAGCAACGTCGAGAGCAGGACGTTCTTCCACCGCACGATCGGATAGGCGAGCTTCGCGGGCAGCTTGTTCCGCAGCCATTGCGCAAGGGGGTCGCGGCCGGGCAGCGACAGGACGTAGCTCGGGGTCCGCTGCAGCATCGTGACGTGCTCCGCGTCGGGAGCCAGGCTCGGCACGAGCGTGACGGCGGTGGCGCCGCTGCCGATGACCACGATCCGCTTTCCCGTCGCGTCGAAGTCCTCCGGCCAGTGCTGTGGGTGGACGATCTCGCCGGCGAACGTGTCCTCGCCCTCGAACGTCGGCCGGAAGCCCTCGTCGTAGCGGTAGTAACCGGAGCAGGCCGAGAGCCACGAACAGGTCAGCTGCACCGTCTCACCGGTGTCGCTGCGCCGAACGGTGACCGTCCAGCGGGCGTCCTCGCTCGACCAGTCCGCGGACTGCACCTGGTGGTGGAAGCGGATCTTCTCGTCGACGCCGTACTCGCGGGCGGTGTCCTGGATGTAGTGCCGGATGGCCGCGCCGTCGGCGATGGACCTGGAGTCCTTCCATGGCCGGAAGGCGTAGCCGAGGGTGAACATGTCCGAGTCCGACCGGATGCCGGGGTAGCGAAAGAGGTCCCAGGTGCCGCCGATCGCGCCCCGGGACTCCAGGATCGCGTAGGTCTTGCCGGGGCAGTCCTCCTGCAGGTGACAGGCGGCGCCGATGCCG
Organism: Blastococcus sp.; assembly: GCA_025963345.1. Classification (GTDB taxonomy): domain Bacteria; phylum Actinomycetota; class Actinomycetes; order Mycobacteriales; family Geodermatophilaceae; genus Blastococcus_B. The sequence goes on from JAOPUS010000421.1 coordinate 1,649, forward strand.
GACAGACCGGCTCCGACGATCAGGACGTCCACGTGCTCAGTGCTCATGTGCGCACTCCAGAAGGCTGGGCCGGCGGGAACCGGCGGGGACGGCGCTGCCGAGGGACGCTGCCCACGGACAGTGCTGCACCGACGTTATCGACGCACTGTTGAACGAGTCAACATGGTGTTGAGAAACGGGGCCCGCCGGTTATTCTTCGAGCGTGCCGGTTCCCGCGAGCGACTCCCCCACCTCCCGTGGGCGCCGTCCCGTGCGACCGTCCGGCGACGACCGCGAGCTGGCGATCCTCACCACGGCCGAGCGGCTGCTGTCCGAGCGGCCGCTGAGCTCCATCTCCGTCGACGACCTCGCCCGGGGTGCCGGCATCTCCCGGCCGACCTTCTACTTCTACTTCGCCTCCAAGGACGCCGTCCTGCTCACCCTGCTGGACCGGGTGGTCGCCGAGGCCGACACCGCGACCCATGCAGCGTTCGGCGGGCGTGCGAGCGGCCCGCGCGAGGGCTGGCGGCGCGCCATCACCGCCTACTACGAGACCTTCCGGGCCCACCGGGCGCTGACCCTGGCCTGGGCCGAGGCCCGCTCGACCAACACCGAGATCCGGGAGCTCTGGGCGCAGGTCTTCGAGGGCTGGGTGCGCCGTTGCGCCGAGGCGATCGAGGTCGAGCGGCAGCGCGGCGCGGCGCCGCCGGGACCGCCGGCCCGCGACATCGCCGTCGCACTCACGTCGATGAACGAGCGCGTCCTCTACGCGACCTTCACCGGCGACGGGCCCGCGGTCGCCGAGACAGGAGCCGTCGACGTCCTGCTGGAGGTCTGGTTGCGCGCCATCTACGGCACGGCGCCCTCGGACTGACGGCCGAGCGGGATCACGCGGGGCCGATCTCCCGGCCGAGAGCACCGGTGCGGACGACGGTGACCGGGCACGGGGCGTGGTGCACGAGCTGGTCACTCACCGAGCCGAGCAGCAGGCCGGCGAAACCGCCACGACCGCGGGCCCCGACGACGAGCAGGTTCGCTCCCTCGGCCGCGGCCATGAGGGCCTGGACCGGCGCCTTGTGCACCACGTGGCAGGTGACGCGGACCTTCGGGTCGAGACCGGCCGCCGCGACGTGCGCGGTGAGCTCGTCGAGGGCCGCCTTCTCCCAGTCGACCAGGGGCGGCACGTACCCCGCCGACCAGGAACTTGGCTTGGGCGCGGTCGTCATGGACCAGGCACGCACGACGTGGAGGTCCAGATCGGCCCGCAACGCCACGCGCCCGGTCCACTGGAGGGCCTCCTGCGCACACTTGGACCCGTCGTGCCCGACGACGATGCCGCCCTCGACCTGCACGACCTCACGAACCTCTGCCACTGCTGCCTCCTCGCACCGACCGCCAACCGGCGACCCGGGCACAGCCTCTCACCCGCCGGGTGCGGGAGCCGTCACGAGGGGACGGGCGCCGGCCCTCCCACGAGCACGCGCACGTCGTCAGCGACCATGTCAGCACCCATGCCGGCGCCCATGCCCTCGACCGCCACGTTGGTGCCCCGCATGTCGTCCGGCCCGGTCGCGGCGACGGCCTGCAGCGCCTCGCCGATCCGGTCGGTCAGCCCGCGAAGGGACTGCCGGGCCTGGTCCCGCTGCCGGCGGAGGTCGTCCACCTCGGCCTGCACACCGGCCAGCCGGGCCGCGGCCGCGGCCGCGACGCGATCACGTTCCTGCGCCGCCTCGACGTCGAGCCGCTCCCGCTCGGCTGCGGCGTCGCGCAAGAGCTCCGCCGCCTCGCGCCGGGCCTGCTCCAGGAGCGCCGCGGCCTCGGCCCGCACGCGGCGCGCCTGCTCCTGCAGCTCGTCGGCGGCCACGACCGCCATCTCCCTGATCTGGTGGGCCTTGCGCAGCCGGGCGGCGGCCTCCGTCCGCGCTTCGGCGAGGAGCCGCTCGGCCTCCTGTGCACCGGCCTCGGTCAGCGCGGCGGCCTCGTCCGAGGCGAGCTGCAACATCTCCTGCACCCGGGCGGAGACCGGGAACACCTCCCTCCCCCGGGGCGCGTCGGCGAGCAGCCGACGGGAGATCTCCAGCTCCGCCGAGCAGTCCCCGAACCGGACGAGCAGGTGGTCGACCTGGCGCCGGACGGTGGCCAGCTCCGTCTCCACCCAGGCCGCGTAGTTGTCGACCTGGAGCCGGTCGTAGCCCTGCATCCGGGTCCGGAAGACCGGCCGGAGCCCCAGCAACTCGTCGAGATCGCCGGTGAAATTGGGCCGGGAGGCCGGCCCAGCCGACTCGCCGACGGCGTCCCCACCGCCCACGGTCTCCGTTCGCCGACCCATGGTCCCGCCCTCCTGAACGCCGTCCCTGCCCGCAGATCGGACAGTGCCAGACCCGGGCGGGGCGGGACGGCTCCGTGACCGGACCGTGAAGTACCACCGGCGTAGTTCCGCTGCCTGTGCCAGGACGGCTACGTTCCGTCGCTGTCCCGACCGTCCGGCGGCGTTTCCACCGGATCCGGGTGCGCGGCGCCGCGCCAGGGCATAGCCAGCGGGTCACGTGTGTTGAGTCGATCAGTAGTTGCACTTTCAACTAGCAGCGGAGATCGAGATGCAATTCGGAGTCTTTTCCGTCAGCGACATCACGCCGGATCCCACGACCGGCCGCGCGCCGACCGAGCACGAGCGGATCAAGGCGATGGTGACGATCGCGCAGAAGGTCGAGGAGGTCGGGCTCGACGTCTTCGCCACGGGCGAGCACCACAACCCGCCCTTCGTGATGTCCTCCCCCACCACCTACCTCGGGTACGTCGCGGCGCAGACGGAGACGCTGCTGCTGTCGACGGCCACGACGCTGATCACCACCAACGACCCGGTGAAGATCGCCGAGGACTACGCGCTGCTGCAGCACCTGGCCGACGGCCGGGTCGACCTGATGATGGGCCGCGGCAACACCGGCCCGGTCTACCCGTGGTTCGGCAAGGACATCCGGGACGGCATCGAGCTGGCGGTGGAGAACTACGCCCTGCTCCGGCAGCTGTGGCGTGAGGACGTCGTGAACTGGGAGGGCAAGTTCCGCACCCCGCTGCAGGGCTTCACCGCCACCCCGCGCCCGCTGGACGGCGTCCCCCCGTTCGTCTGGCACGGCTCGATCCGCAGCCCGCAGATCGCCGAGCAGGCCGCGTACTACGGCGACGGCTTCTTCCACAACCACATCTTCTGGCCGGCCGAGCACACCCAGAAGATGGTCGAGTTCTACCGCCGCCGCTACGAGCACTACGGCCACGGCAGCGCCGACCAGGCGATCGTCGGCCTCGGCGGGCAGGTGTTCATGCGCAAGAACAGCCAGGACGCCGTCA
>JAOPUS010000085.1 GCA_025963345.1 Blastococcus sp.
GGCCGCGACGTTCGCCGGCATGGGCTTCGGCAACGCCGGCGTGCACATCCCGCACGCCAACGCCTATCCGATCGCCGGGCGGGTCAAGGACTTCCACCCCAAGGACTACCCGGCCGACGAGCCGATGATCCCGCACGGCATGTCGGTGGCCCTGACCGCGCCGGAGGCGTTCCGGTTCACCTTCGACGCCTCCCCCGACCGGCACCGGCGCGCCGCGCAGTTGCTCGACCCGCGCGCCGAGGAGCCGGGCGACCCGGCCGAGTTCCTGCCGACCGTGCTGACCGCCCTGATGCGCGACATCGACATCCCCGGCGGCATCGGCGCGGTCGGCTACGAGGAGGGCGACATCCCCGACCTGGTCGACGGCACGATGAAGCAGCAGCGGCTCCTGGCGACCGCTCCCAAGGACGTCACCGAGGACGACATCGCCGGCATCTTCCGCCGCTCTCTGCACCTGTGGTGAGTCGCTCCGCTGCCCCTGACGACGGACTGCTCGCCGCCCTGCGGAGGGCCGGGGTCGCCGAGGTCGACGACTCCGGGCTCGCCCGGGCGCTGTACTCCTCGGACGCCTCGCTCTACCGGGTGCTGCCGCGGGTCGTCGTCCGGCCGCGCCACGTCGACGAGATCGTCGCCGCACTGGAGGTCTGCCGGTCCCTCGGCGTCCCCCTGACCATGCGGGGCGCGGGCACCTCGATCGCCGGGAACGCCGTGGGGCCCGGCGTCGTGCTCGACACCAGCCGCCACCTGTCGCGGGTTCTCGGCGTCGACGTCGAGGCCCGGACGGCGACCGTCGAGCCCGGCGTCGTGCAGGCGTCGCTGCAGAAGGCCGTGCAGTCGCAGGGGCTCCGGTTCGGGCCCGATCCGAGCACGCACAACCGGTGCACCGTCGGCGGCATGATCGGCAACAACGCCTGCGGCTCCCGTGCGCTGGGCTACGGCCGGACCTCGGACAACGTCGTCGGCCTCGACGTCGTCACCGGGTCCGGCCGGCGGCTCCGGCTGGACCGCGGCACCACCCCGCAGGACGGCGTGCTCGCGGACCTGCACCGCCTGGTCGCCGGAGAACTCGCGACGATCCGCACCGAGCTGGGCCGGTTCGGCCGGCAGGTCTCCGGCTACTCGCTGGAGCACCTCCTCCCGGAGCGCGGATTCGACGTGGCGCGGGCGCTGGTCGGCAGCGAGGGGACGCTCGCGCTGGTGCTGGGTGCGACCGTCCGCCTCGTCGCCGACGCCCCGCACCGGGGCCTGGTCGTGCTCGGCTACCCCACGATGGCCGACGCAGCGGACGCGACACCGGGCCTGCTGCCGCACTCCCCCACCGCCGTCGAGGGGCTGGACGCCCGCATCGTGCAGCGGCTGCGCGACGTCCCCGCCGCCGTCGTGCCGGACCTGCCCCGCGGGGACGGCTGGCTGATCGTCGAGCTGACCGGCGAGAGCGCCGCTGAGGTCGCGGCCGGGGCGCAGCGGGTGGTCGCCGACTCGGGCGCACTGGACTCCCTCGTCGTCACCGACCCCGCCGAGGCGGCGGCGATCTGGCGGATCCGCGAGGACGGCGCGGGGCTGGCGGCCCGCACCAGCGACGGCCGTCCGGCGCACGCCGGCTGGGAGGACGCCGCCGTCCCACCGGAGCGCCTGGGCGAGTACCTCCGCGAGTTCGACGGGCTGCTTCAGGAGCACGGGCTGCAGGGCGTGCCGTACGGGCACTTCGGCGACGGCTGCGTCCACGTGCGGATCGACTTCCCGTTCGGCGCGGAGTCGGTCCCCGACCGCGGGCGCGCCGCCTACCGCGCCTTCGTGACCGACGCCGCCCGGCTGGTCGCCGGCTACGGCGGGTCCCTCTCCGGTGAGCACGGCGACGGCCGGGCCCGTAGCGAGCTGCTGCCACTCATGTACTCCCCCGCCGCCATCGGCCTGTTCGAGCGGGTCAAGGCGGTGTTCGACCCGGACGACGTCCTCAATCCCGGTGTCCTCGTGCGGCCGGCGAGGCTCGACGACGACGTCCGAGTGGCGGCCGCGCCACATCTCCGCGACGGGCTGGCCCTGGCCTACCGGCATGACGGCGGCGACTTCTCTGCCGCCGTCCACCGCTGCACCGGCGTGGGCAAGTGCCGCGCCGACCTGCCGGCGGCGGTCATGTGCCCGTCCTGGCCGGCCACCCGGGAGGAGAAGGACACCACCCGCGGCCGGGCCCGGGTGCTGCAGGAGATGCTCGCCCCCGGTGGCCCGGTGAACGGCTGGCGCGCCCCCGAGGTGCACGACGCGCTCGACCTCTGCCTCTCCTGCAAGGGCTGCTCGAGCGACTGCCCGACCGGTGTCGACATGGCGACCTACAAGGCCGAGGTGCTGCACCAGTCCTACCGGCGACGGCTGCGCCCCCGCCCGCACTACACGCTCGGCCGGCTACCGCGCTGGGCGGACCTCGCCGCCCGCGCACCCCGGGCGGTGAACGCGGTGCTCGCCTCCCGGCTCGGCGGGCGGATGGCCAAGTGGTCGGCCGGGATGGACCAGCGCCGGGACGTGCCGCCGTTCGCCCGGCGCACCTTCCGGCAGGAGTGGGCAGCCCGTCCGGCCCCGGGCGGGGACGGAACCCCGGTGGCCCTGTGGGTCGACTCGTTCACCGACCACTTCGCCCCGGAGGTAGCGCTGGCGGCGGCCCGCGTCCTGGGGGCGGCCGGCTACCGGGTGCAGGTCCCGGACGACGACACCTGCTGCGGACTCACCTGGATCACCACCGGCCAGCTCGACGCGGCCCGCCGGATCCTCGGGCACACGGTGGGGACCCTCGCCCGCGTGGTCGACGCGGGCATCCCGGTCGTCGGCGTGGAGCCCTCCTGCACCGCAGTCCTCCGGGGAGACGCGCTGGAGCTGGTCGGCGGGCCGGAGGCCGAGCGGGTGGCGCGCGGCACCCGCACCCTGGCCGAGCTGCTGAACGCGACCCCGGGCTGGGCACCGCCGTCGCTGGCCGGGCTCGAGGTCGTCGCCCAGCCGCACTGCCACCACGCCTCGGTCCTCGGCTGGTCTGCCGACGCCGCGCTTCTGGAGCGGGCCGGTGCGCGGGTGACGCGGCTCGGTGGCTGCTGCGGGCTCGCCGGCAACTGGGGCGTGGAACGTGGCCACCACGACGTGTCGGTGACGATCGCCGAGCAGCAACTGCTGCCGGCCGTGCGGGACCTCGACGCCGGCGCCGTCGTCCTGGCCGACGGGTTTTCCTGCCGGACCCAGCTGGACCAGCTGGCCCGCCGCCGCGGGCAGCACCTGGCCGAGCTGCTGGCGGCGCAGCTGCCGTAACGGTGGTCAGGCCGCCGCGTCGCCGTCCCGGTGCTCCCGGGCCACCGCAAGCACCGTCGGGGCCAGCGCCGCGGCGATGCTCCGGTAACCGGCGGAGGACGGGTGGAACCGGTCGGCGGAGAACATCATGGGATCGGCGGCGAAGGCGCTGCCCACCTCGGCCGCGATGTGCGCCA
>JAOPUS010000107.1 GCA_025963345.1 Blastococcus sp.
CCGCCGCCCAACGCGACGACCCGGGGTCCGTCCTCGCCCACTACCGACGGCTCATCGCCCTACGGCACGGCCTCCCCGTCGTCGCCCTCGGCGATTTCGCGATGCTGCTGCCGGAGCACGACGAGGACTACGCGTTCACCCGCTCGCTGGAGGACGACGAGCTGCTCGTCATGTGCAACGTCAGCCGGACGCCGTACCCGCTGGCCGAACTGCTGCCCGGGGCGGTCGGCGCGGAACTCGTGCTCGGCAACCTGGCCGTCGCCGACGCCACTGTCCTCCGCCCGTGGGAGGCCCGGGTGCTGCGCATCAGCCGATGATCGGCGGGACCGCGACCGGCTCCACGGCCGCTTCCACCCGCTGTGCGTCGTCACGCGTCCTGCGGTGCCGACGCGCCGTCGAGGGCGGGCGACGGCTGCGGTTCCGGAGCCGGTCGCAGCCGGCGGACCGCCGGTCCGTCGTCCCGCGGGTGGGGGGCCGGGATGCCAGGACGGCACGAACGGGATCTCGCCACGCCGCGCCGCCAAGCGCAGCCGGCGCACCATCCCGACCGCGCTCTCCACGCGCCGGACCACCTGAAGCTGCTCGAGCCGGAACCGCCGGGCGCGCCAGTCGGGCTGGGGTGAGTTCCGCCCGGCCATGGCGAATGCCGCCCCCACGGCGTCGCGCCCGTCGAGATAGGCGTCGGCGTGCTCGTACCAGTGCATGCTGCTGCGGGCCATCGACTGGATCCGCTGCAGGTTCGGGCGAGCCCGCTCGTCGAAGTCCCGGAGCGCCGCAGGCAGGTCGTCTGGAAAGTCCTGCAGGCTGCGCACCAGCTCCACCGCGTCGATGACCGCCAAGCGAGTGCCCGATCCGATGGTGAAGTGCGTGGTGTGGGCGGCGTCCCCGATGAGCACCATGTTCTCGTGGCACCACGTCGTGTTGGTCACCTGCTTGAACCGCAGCCAGCGGGCCGGCTCGCCGCGCGACTGGCTGATCAGCGAGTGACCCTCCAGCGGTCGCTCGAAGATCTTCTCCAGCACCCGGAGGCCGTCGGCCTCGCCCAGCTGATCGAGCCCCAGCGAGTGCCAGGTCTCTTCCGTGCACTCCACGATGCAGGTGCTGACGGTGTCACTCGACGGATAGGCGTGGAACCAGACCCACCCCTCGGGCGTCGGCTCGAAGGCGAAGACGAAGCTGTCGAACACCTTGTCCGTGCCCAGCCAGATGTAAGGGTTGCGCCCCGTCTCCACCCGGGTGCCGAAGTGGTCCCCGTGCAGTTGACGGGCTCGGCTGCCCGCGCCGTCGGCCGCCACGATCAGGTCGGCATCGGCGAACTCGGTCAGGTCCTCCACCGGGTGGTCGTAGTGCACCGTGACGCCGAGCCGGCTGGCCCGCTGCGCCAGCGCTTCCAGGAACGCGGCACGCTGGGTGGCGAAGCCGTAACCACCGAGATGGGCGACGTTGCCACCGAGGTGGATCTCCTGGTCCTCCCACAGCGTGGACACCCGGCGCACTGTCCGGGCGCTCTCCTGGTCGTTGACGAAGAGCAGGTCGAGCATGTCGTCCCAGTAGACGACCCCCCATCCGTAGGTCGCACCGCGCGGGTCCCGTTCGAGGACGGTGATGTCTCGGTCGGGGTCTTGCAGCTTCGCCGAGATGGCGAAGTACAGGCCGGCGGGACCGGCGCCGATGCACACGATCTTCATCCATGACCTCCGAGGGTGCGGCGGGGCGATGTCGGACGACGTCAGCGGACGGGAGGCGGTGGCGGACCGCGCCAGGACTCCTCCGATTCGCCCCGCGGGATCAGGACCGGTCTACGCGGCGAGAAGCCGTTCGGGGGCGGACCGTCCCAGATCGGGCCGTCCGGGGGCGGACCGTCCCAGTCGGGCCCTGGCTCAGCGCCGACTCGCCGGGACTCGGGTTCGTTCCGCAGCCGGTACAGGTGGGCATAGCCGTTGTCGGCCCGCAGCAGTTGGTCGTGAGTGCCCGCCTCGACGATCCGCCCCCGCTCCAGGTACAGGATCTGGTCGGCCTCGGCCACGGTGAGCAGGTCGTGCGAGATCACGATGGTGGTGCGACCGGCCATCAGCCGACGTATCGGGCCGAGGATGCGCTCGCTGGCCCGTGCATCCAGGCTGGCGGTGGGCTCGTCGAGCAGGAGGACGGGCGCGTCACGCACCATGGCCCGGGCGATGGCGACCCGCTGGCGCTGCCCGCCCGACAGCAGGCGGCCGCGCTGGCCGACGCGGGTGGCGTAGCCGTCCGGCAATCCCTCGATGAACTCATGGGCGTCGGCCGCCTTCGCCGCGGCCACGATCTCCTCATCGGTGGCGTCCGCGCGGCCGGCCCGGATGTTCTCGGCGACGCTGGCGTCGAGCAGCAGGGTTTCCTGCAGCACGATCGCGATGTTGCCCCGCAACTCGTCCGGGTCCACGTCCCGCAGGTCGTGGCCGTCCAGCGTGATGCGCCCCCCGGTCGGGTCGTACAGCCGCAGGATCAGGCGCGCCAGCGTGGACTTCCCCGCGCCGCTGAGGCCGACCAGGGCGGTGATCTGGCCCGGTTCGGCGGTGAAGGCGATGCCGCACAGCACGTCGGCGGTCGTGCCGGGGTAACAGAAATCGACGTCCTCCACCCGGATCCGGCCGGCGGCGCGTCCGAGCGCCACGGGGTGCTCGGGTCGGCGCACCTCGGGCTGCTGGTCGAGCAGTTCGAGGATCCGTTCTGCCCCGGCGGCGGCCGCGAACACGGTGGTGGACAGCTGGCCCAGCCCGCTGATCGGGCCGTAGAGCATGGACAGGTACAGGAGGAAGGCCAGCAAACCGCCGAGGCTGATGCGGCCGGCACTGAGCTGCCACGCTCCCACCCCGACGATGGTGATCACGCCGGCAACCTCCACCAGGTCGACGAGCGGCGTGAACAGCGCACCGATCCGCGTCGCCCGCAGCGCGGCGGCGACGCTGCCCAGTGACTGGGTGGTGAACCGGTGGACCTCCGCCTGCTCCCGGCCGTAGGCCTGCACCAACGGGGCGTTGCCCAGACTCTCCTCGACCACGGCGGCGATCGAGCCGCTGCGGCGGCGGACCTCCGTGCTGGCCTGCTTGATCCGGCGGGAGAAGGAACGGGCGGCGACCCAGAACAGCGGGGCCACGAACAGTGAGATCAGGGCCAGTTGCCAGTTGAGGACGAACAGCACACCCCCGAAAAGCAGGATCCTCAGCAGGGCGGTGAAGACCGCCGCGACGCCGGAGAGGACGAGGCTCTCGATGGCGATGACATCCCCGGTGAGCCGGCTGATGATGTCCCCGAGCCTGCGGCGGTCGAAGAAGCCCACCGAGAGGGTCTGGAGGTGGGCGAAGAC
>JAOPUS010000112.1 GCA_025963345.1 Blastococcus sp.
GTCAGGTACTGGAGGTCATACGTGTGCTATTCCGATCTGGCTCGGGCTCGCCGTCCGCGGAATGCGCACCGCCGGCCGTGGCTGCCTCGCTGCCGCGCTCGCTGCCGTGCCCCCCGCGCTCCTCCCGGAGGTTGCGGAGCTGGCCGCGCTGGTCGACCGCGGGCACAGCCCGGGGGACGCAGTCCTGGCATCTGCCTGCCGGAGCGGCCCCGCCGCCGCCCTGATGACCGCCACCGAACATCCGGAGGGATTCCGATGACCGGACCGCGCGAGGACCTGGCCCACCGGCTGGCGTCCGCCCGCGACCGAACCCTGCTCCTGACCGACCACGACGAGTCGGAACTGACCCGCCAGCACGACGCGCTGATGAGCCCGCTGGTGTGGGACCTCGCGCACATCGGGCAGCAGGAGGACCTCTGGCTGCTGCGCCGTGGTGACGCCCACCGCGCAGGCTTGCTGCCGGCCCCCGTCGAGGCGCTGTACGACGCGTTCACCCATCCCCGCGCCGTCCGTGACCGGTTGCCCCTGCTGCCGCCGGTCGAGGCGCGGGCGTTCTGCCGGGAAGTGCGCGGCCGGGTGCTCGACCGCCTGGACGGGCTGGGAGACGCCGACGACCCCTTCGACTTCGCGATGGTGGTGAGCCACGAGCAGCAGCACGACGAGACCATGCTGCAGACGCTGCAGCTGCGCCTGGGCCCCCCGCTGCTCGGCACGGGGACACCCCTGCCGCCCGGGCGACCCGGCGTGCGCGGTACCTCGGTCCTGGTGCCCGGGGGTCCCTTCCTCCTGGGCGTGGACGCCGCCGACGAGCCGTTCTCGCTGGACAACGAGCGCCCCGCGCACCGGGTCGACGTCCCGGCGTTCGCGATCGGACGGGTGCCCGTGACCAATGCCGAGTACGCCGCTTTCGTCGCCGACGCCGGATACCGGACGCGGCGGTGGTGGTCGGAACGCGGATGGCGCCACACGCTCGATGCCGGGCTGGAGCGCCCGCAGTTCTGGGGCCGCGACGAAACCCGCACGCGCTTCGGTGTCGTCGAGGAACTGCCACCGGATGAACCGGTGCAGCACGTGACCTTCTTCGAGGCCGAGGCCTATGCGGCGTGGGCGGGGGCCCGGCTGCCCACCGAGGTGGAGTGGGAGAAGGCGGCGGTCTGGGACCCGGCGAGCGGCTGCCGTCGCCGGTTCCCGTGGGGCTCGACAGAGCCGACGACCACCCTCGCCAACCTGGGCGGGACGGCACTGCGGCCCGCGCCGGTCGGCGCCTACCCGGGCGGCGCATCGGCCTACGGGGTGGAGCAGCTGATGGGCGACGTCTGGGAGTGGACGACGTCACCGTTGCGCCCCTGGCCCGGGTTCCGGCCGATGCTCTACGCGCAGTACTCCCAGCCGTTCTTCGGCGGGGACTACCGGGTGCTGCGCGGCGGCTCCTGGGCAGTGGCACCGTCCATCCTGCGGCCCAGCTTCCGGAACTGGGACCACCCTTTCCGCCGCCAGATCTTCAGCGGCATCCGGCTGGCGTGGGACACGTGACCGAGCCTGCGAGGTCACGCAGAGACGCAGCACCGGCGGCTCCGGGTCCGACGAGCGCGAGCGAGGAGGGGTCCTAGCCGATGTGCCGTCATCTCGCCTGGCTCGGGCAGCCGCGGTCCCTGGCCGAGCTGGTCCTCGATCCGCCGTCGTCACTGCTCGTCCAGTCCTGGGCCCCGCGTCGCCAGCACTACGGCACGGTCAACGCCGACGGCTGGGGTGTCGGGTTCTACGTTCCCGGCCGACCCGAGCCGGCGCGCTGGCGGTCGGCCCGACCGCTGTGGGCCGACCCGTCGTTCGCCTCCGTCGCCCCGGTGCTGCGCTCGGGATGCGTGCTGGCCGCCGTCCGCTCGGCCACCGTGGGGATGCCGCTGGAGGAGAGCGCCGCGGCGCCGTTCACCGACGGTCGCTGGCTGTTGTCGCACAACGGCCGGGTCGACCGGACGGTGCTGCCGTTGGCGCCGGACGCGGAGTCCACCGTCGACAGCGCACTGCTCGCCGCGATGGTGTTCCACCGGGGACCGGACCGCCTCGGGCAGACGGTCCTGGAGGTGGCCGCGCTCGACCCGGCCGCCCGGCTGAACCTGCTGGCCACCGACGGGGCCCGGCTGCTGGCCACCACCTGGGGCGACACCCTGTCGGTCCTGACGACGGCGGAGGGCACAGCCCTCGCCAGTGAACCCTGGGACGACGACCCGGCGTGGACCGACGTCCCTGACCGCCACCTGGTCGAGGGGACGCCGGACGGCGTCCGCCTGGCCCCGCTGACCCCGGAGGAGCCCGCATGACCGTGTCGTTGACCTACCACCTGGAGCCCGACGACGCGGCGGCCGCGCTGCGCGCCGACGCACTGGCCGGGCTGACCGCGACGCCGAAGACGCTGCCGCCCCGGTGGTTCTACGACGAGCGGGGCAGCGAGTTGTTCGACCGGATCACCCGGCTGCCGGAGTACTACCCGACCCGTGCGGAGCGGGCGGTGCTCGAGTTGCGGGCGGGCGAGATCGCCGCGGCATCGGGCGCCGACACGCTGGTGGAGCTCGGCAGTGGCACGTCGGAGAAGACCCGGCTGCTGCTGACGGCGCTGCATGACGCGGGGACGCTGCGCCGGTTCGTGCCCTTCGACGTCGATCCCTCGGTACTGCGTGCCGCCGGGGCCGCGATCAGCGCGGAATACCCGGAGATCGCCGTCG
>JAOPUS010000113.1 GCA_025963345.1 Blastococcus sp.
CGACGACCTCGACAGCAAGCACCCCGGCCTGAAGAACCGCCTCGTGACCGAGGAGGGCAAGCTGCACCGCTTCGTCAACGTCTACGTCAACGACGAGGACGTGCGCTTCACCGGTGCCCTGGACACCGAGGTGAAGGACGGCGACTCGGTCACGATCCTGCCCGCGGTGGCCGGCGGCTGCTGAGCGGCCCACCCGTCCCGCTCCCTCACACGGAAGGGCTCTGATGGCCCGCTTCGCATCCCTCGTCGACTCACTCGGCGGCACCCCTCTCGTGGGGCTGCCGAACCTGTCGCCGACCCCTGACGTCCGGCTGTGGGCCAAGCTCGAGGACCACAACCCGACCGGGTCGATCAAGGACCGCGCGGCGATCGCGATGGTGGAGGCCGCCGAGAAGGAGGGCTCGCTGCAGCCCGGCGCCACGATCCTGGAGCCGACCAGCGGGAACACCGGCATCTCCCTGGCGATGATCGCCCGGCAGCGCGGCTACAAGCTCATCTGCGTCATGCCGGAGAACACCTCGGTCGAGCGGCGCCAGCTGCTGGAGATGTACGGCGCGCAGATCATCTACTCGCCGGCGGCCGGGGGCTCCAACCAGGCCGTGGCGGTGGCGAAGGGTCTCGCCGCCGAGCACGAGGACTGGGTGATGCTGTACCAGTACGGCAACCCGGCGAACGCGCTGGCGCACTACGAGGGCACCGGCCCGGAGATCCTCGCCGACCTCCCGACGATCACCCACTTCGTCGCCGGCCTCGGGACGACGGGGACGCTCATGGGCGTCTCGCGGTACCTGCGGGAGCACAAGCCCGGCGTCCAGGTCATCGCCGCCGAGCCGCGGTACGGCGAGCTCGTCTACGGGCTGCGCAACATCGACGAGGGGTTCATCCCCGAGCTCTACGACGCCTCGCTGCTGGACTCCCGCTTCTCGGTCGGGCCGGAGGACGCCATCCACCGCACCCGCCAGCTGGTGGAGCGCGAGGGCATCTTCGCCGGCATCTCGACCGGCGCGATCCTGCACGCGGCCCTCGGCATCGCCGACAAGGAGGTCGCGGCCGGCCGGCACGCCGACATCGCCCTCATCGTCTGCGACGGCGGCTGGAAGTACCTCTCGACCGGTGCATACGCCGGCTCGCTGGAGGACGCGACCTCTGCGCTCGAGGGCCAGCTCTGGGCCTGACGCCCGTGTCGTGATCGACACACGCTGAGGGCCCTTTCCCGCACCGGGAGAGGGCCCTCAGCGCGTTCTCGCGTGCCCTTGCCCCCGACGGCGGAAGTGACGCCGCGCCGGGCGCAAGAGTCTGGCGCGCTTCGCGTGGATGCGCTGCACTGACTGTGTCGGTGCGAGCGGGGCATCGCGGGTTCGCCCTCGAGGCACCGGCACCCGTCACCGTGGTCGCTGAGCCGAGGAGTTTCGCAATGACCGCCAGCACCGAGACCGGCAACGTCACCGGCACCAAGGACAAGGACTACGACCTCATCTGGTTCACCGAGGCCTGTCTGGACAACGCCCTGCGCCTGGAGACCTACATCCAGGACGCCGAGCGCGAGGGTGACTCCGACGTGACGGATCTCTTCCGCCGTGCCCAGGCGGACAGCCGCAAGGGAGCCGAGCAGGCCAAGAAGCTGCTCGCCCGTCGTCTGTCCGGCTGACCTGCACGGTCGGCCCACCTCGAGGGCCCTTTCCCGCACCGGGGAGGGCCCTCGGCACGTGTCGACCCGCGGGCACGTCCTTCGGTGTGTCAGCGCGGGCGGCTAGCCTTGCGCGCGACATGGGGAGCACGCAGGCAGTGCGCGGAGCAGACGCGCCGATCGGCATCTTCGACTCGGGTGTCGGTGGGCTGACGGTCGCCCGGGCGGTGCTCGACCAGCTGCCGCACGAGGCGATCCGCTACATCGGCGACACCGCGAACGGCCCCTACGGCCCGCTGCCCATCGCCGAGGTCCGCCGGCACTCCCTCGCCGTGATGGACGGCCTGGTGGCCGACGGCGTCAAGATGCTCGTGGTCGCCTGCAACTCGGCCAGCGCCGCCTCGCTCCGCGACGCCCGTGAGCGCTACGACGTCCCGGTGGTCGAGGTGGTGCTTCCGGCGGTGCGCCGGGCGACGGCCGCCACCCGTAACGGGCAGGTCGGTGTCATCGGCACGCAGGCCACCGTCACCAGCGGCGCGTACGAGGACGCCTTCGCCGCCGCGCCGCAGATCACCGTGACCAGTGCGGCCTGCCCGAGCTTCGTCGACTTCGTGGAGCGCGGGGTCACCAGCGGCCGCCAGGTGCTCGGCCTGGCCCAGTCCTATCTCGACCCGCTGCTGGCGGCGGGCGTCGACACCGTCGTCCTCGGCTGCACGCACTACCCGCTGCTCACCGGCGTCATCTCCCTGGTCATGGGTGACGACGTCACGCTGGTGTCCAGCGCCGAGGAGACGGCCAAGGACGTCTATCGCGTGCTCACCCAGGCCGATCTTCTGCGCGACCCGGACGCCCTCCCGCCCGAGCACCGCTTCCTCGCCACCGGCGATCCCGAGCCGTTCGCCCGTCTGGGCCGGCGCTTCCTCGGCCCCGAGATCGGCTCGGTGCTGCGCGCCGCATCGGTGGGCGCCGCGTGAAGCTGACCGTCGTCGGCTGTTCCGGCAGCGGTCCGGGGCCGAAGTCGCCGGCCTCCAGCTACCTCGTCGAGCACGACGGTTTCCGGCTGCTGCTCGACCTGGGCAA
>JAOPUS010000141.1 GCA_025963345.1 Blastococcus sp.
GACCCGCCGCCCGGGCAGATGACCGGCGCGACAGACTGCAGGGCATGGAGCTGCCCGCGTCCCTCTATATCCCGGTGGACGGCGGCTACGAGGCCACCGCGCTGACCATCGGCCCCTGGGACCCGGGGCTGCAGCACGCCGGGCCGCCGGCCGCCCTCCTGCTGCGCGAGGCCGAGCGGGCGAGCGGCATCGACGGCGGGCAGACCATGCGGCTGGCCTACGACATCTTCGCGCCGGTGCCGGTCGGCCCGATCCGGCTCAGCGCGTCCGTCGTCCGCCCCGGCCGCCGGATCGAACTCGTCGAAGCCGTCCTCACCGGCGGCGACGAGCGGCCGCTCATGCGGCTGGCCGCCTGGCGGATGCGCACCCGGGAGGACGGCGCAGCTGACGTGCAGCCCCCGACCCATCCCGCCGCGGCCGGGCCGGAGGACAGCCGGCCGGAGGACGCCGCCTTCTTCACCGAGGACGTCGCCTACCACCGCGCGCTGGAGTGGCGGTTTGCCGCAGGCAGCTTCAACTCCCCGGGTCCGGCGTCGGCGTGGACGCGGCCGGAGTGCGAGCTGGTGGCCGGCGAGCCCATGACCCCCCTGCAGCACCTGCTGGTGATGACCGACGCGGCCAGCGGCATCTCGGCCGCACTGGACTGGAACCGGGCCACGTTCGCCAACGTCGACCTCGGCGTCGCCCTGCACCGCCCGCCGCAGGGGGACTGGCTCGGGATGGACGCGACCACGGTGCTCGGTGGCACCGGGGCCGCCCAGTGCTACGCCGTCCTGTTCGACGAGACGGGGGCGATCGGCCGCTCCACGCAGTCGCTGTTCGTGGAGCCACGCTGATCCACCGGGGGACTTGGCACCGACCTGCCGCACCGACCAAGGTGGAACCGATGACGAACCGAACGGCGCCGCGATGAGTCCCCTGGTCGAACTCCGCGACTGGCTGTCCGGGCGCGGCTTGGAAGTCGTCCTGATCATCCTCGGCTCGGTCCTGCTGGCCCGGTTCGTCGCCTGGGTGGGCAACCGCATCACCGACCGGATCGACCGCCGGTCCACCGGCGGCGACGTCCTGGTGCGTTCCGAGGCCGCCAAGCACCGGCACTCGCTGACGCAGGTGCTGACCTGGGCCGCGATCGTGATGATCTACTCGATCGCGGTCTTCTTCGTGCTCGACCGCCTCGGGGTGCCGGTGACGGGGCTGGTGGCCCCCGCGACCGTGCTCGGCGTCGGGCTCGGCTTCGGCGCGCAGCGGATCGTCGGCGACGTGCTCGCCGGCTTCTTCATCATCACCGAGCGGCAGTACGGCTTCGGCGACGTCGTCTCCATCACCGTCACCGGGGCCGGTGAGCCTGCGACCGGCACCGTCGAGGACGTCACCCTGCGCGTGACCCGGATGCGCTCCCCGAACGGCGAGGTCATCACGGTGCCGAACGGGGCGATCGCGAAGGTCGTGAACCTGTCCCGCGACTGGGCCCGGGCCGTCGTCGACGTCCCGATCCCGACCACCGTGGACGTGAACCGGGTGAACGAGATCCTGCGCGAGGTGGGTCGCGAGGCCTTCCGGGACCCGGCGCTGCGCCCGCTGCTGCTCGACCCACCCAGCGTGATGGGCGTCGAGAGCCTGGACCTCGATCACGTCAACGTCCGGATGGTCGCCCGCACGCTGCCCGGCAAGCAGTTCGAGGTCGGTCGGCACCTGCGCGCCCGCGTCGTCCAGGCCTTTCGGGAGCAGGGCTTGAGCGTGCCGCCACCGCCGGCGGTCGAGACGTCCACGACGGATGACGACCTGGCACGGGAGGGAGAGCGATGAGCGAGCCGACCCAGGAGCAGCCCGCGGTCACCCCGACGGTCAGCACCGCCCCGGAGCGGTCGCGGTGGCACGTGTCCCGGATCCCGGGGCACCTCGGCCGGGCGCGGACCTCGACCGTCGTCCTGGTCGTGCTCTTCCTGGCGATCGGGGCGCTCTACCTGAACATCCGTCCGGAGACGACGGGGACGGTGACCACCGGGACCGGCAACCAGGCACCGGTGTCCACGACGGCGCCCGCACGGGAGCCGACCGCGACCACGACGCCGGCACCCGAGACGACGACGGGGCAGTCGACGACGACGGAGCAGTCGACGAGCACCGGCAGCGCCACCGACACGACGACGACCGGGGGGACGACGCAGAGCACCGTCCCGACGCCCACCGGGACGACCCAGCCGACACTGCCCAGCGCGACCGTCAGCTCACCGACGGGCTGACCCACTCAGAACGACGTCACGACGGCGATGCCGGGCTGCCGGCCGACCTCGGTCAGCGCGGCGCCGGCGTCGTCCAGGGTGAGCCGGCGGGTGATCAGTGGCCGCGGGTCCAGTCGCCCGGCGGCGATCAGGCCGAGCAGCTCCGGATAGGCGTGCGCGGCCATGCCGTGGCTGCCGAGCACCTGCAGCTCCAGGCCGATCACCCGCTCCATCGGCACCTCGGGGCGCCCCTGCGCCGGGGGCAACAGCCCCACCTGCACGTGCCGACCGCGCGGGCGGAGGCAGCGGATCGAGTTCGCGCAGGTCACGGGTGCGCCGAGAGCGTCCAGCGAGACGTGCGCTCCCCCGCCGGTCAGCTCGGCCACTGCCGCGGGCACGTCCCAGCGGCCGTCCACGGTGTGCTCGGCCCCCAGCTCCCGGGCCAGCGCGAGCGCCCCCGGCGCGACGTCGACGGCGATCACGCGGGCGCCGGCCGCCGCCGCGATCTGCACCGCGGAGAGCCCGACTCCCCCGCAGCCGTGCACGGCCACCCATTCGCCGGTCCGCACCCGCGCCACCTGGACGACGGCCCGGAAGGCCGTGGCGTATCGGCAGCCCAGCGCGGCCGCGGTGGGCAGGTCGAGCTCTTCCGGGACGGCGACCAGGTTGACGTCGGCGGCATCGAGGGCCACGAACTCCGCCAGCGAGCCCCAGTGGGTGAAGCCGGGCTGGGTCTGGCGGGCGCACACCTGCTGCTCGCCGGCCGCGCACTGGTCACATGTTCCGCAGGCGTTCACGAACGGCACGGTCACCCGGTCGCCGGCCGACCAGTGCCGCACCCCGGTTCCGACGGCGGCAACCGTGCCGGCCAGCTCGTGCCCGGGCACGTGCGGCAGGACGACGTCCGGGTCGTGGCCCTGCCAGGCGTGCCAGTCGCTCCGGCAGATCCCGCTCGCCGCAACACGGACGACGACGCCACCGGGGGGCGGCTCTGGAGCCGGCACCTCCCGCACCTCGAGCGGACCACCGAAGGAGCCGAAGACCAGCGCGCGCACGGCCGCCAGCCTGCCCTGGACCGTGCCGTGAGCTCGACCGGGCCCTGCTGATTCGAGGTTCCGGCGTGAGACTGATGTTTCACGTGAGACATCCGGGTGCCTAGGATCGGCTCTGGCTCACGAGAGGCAGCGACAAGCACCTGGCTGGCTGCCCGGCAACCTCTACTCCGTCTGAGGTGCTCCAGGGGAAGAGCCGGCTGGACGACGCCCGTCGCCCGGCAAGGACGGAGTTCCTGCGCGCCGCGGGCTCTCCCGAGCGAGAGGTGGGCGCACATGTCCGAACCCGGCCAGAACAAGACAGCCTGGAGCTTCGAGACCCGGCAGATCCACGCCGGCACGAGCCCCGACCCCACGACCGGTGCCCGCGCACTGCCGATCTACGCGACCACCGCCTACCAGTTCCGCGACACCCAGCACGCCGCCGACCTGTTCGCGCTGGCCGAGATGGGCAACATCTACACGCGGATCATGAACCCGACGCAGGACGCGCTCGAGCAGCGCGTGGCGTCCCTCGAGGGTGGCGTCGCCGCGCTCGCCGTCTCCTCCGGGCAGTCGGCGACGACGCTCGCCATCCTGAACGTCGCCGAGACCGGTGACCACGTCGTCGCCTCCGCGTCGCTCTACGGCGGCACCTACAACCTGCTGCACCACTCGCTGCCCAAGCTCGGCATCACGGTGTCCTTCGTCGAGGACCCCGACGACCCCGAGGCGTGGCAGGCGCTGGTGCAGGACAACACCAAGGCGTTCTTCGGGGAGACCATAGGCAACCCCAAGGGCGACATCCTGGACATCGAGGCAGTGGCCGCGGTGGCCCATCGCAACGGCGTCCCGCTGATCGTGGACAACACCATCGCGACGCCGTACCTCATCCGGCCGTTCGAGTTCGGCGCCGACGTCGTCGTCCACTCGGCCACCAAGTACCTGGGCGGGCACGGCACCGTGATCGCCGGCCTCATCGTGGACGGCGGGGGGTTCGACTGGACCGGCGGCAAGATCCCCGGCTTCACAACCCCCGACCCGACCTACAACGGCGTTCTCTACGCCTCCCTCGGGGCGCCCGCCTATGCCCTCAAGGCCCGGGTGCAGCTGCTCCGCGACCTCGGCCCGGCGATCTCCCCGTTCAACGCCTTCCTCGTCGTCCAGGGGATCGAGACGCTCTCCCTCCGCCTGGAGCGGCACGTGTCGAACGCGCTGCGGGTGGCACAGTTCCTCGAGGCGCACGACGAGGTCGACTCGGTCAACTACCCGGGCCTGCCGTCCTCGCGGTGGCACGCGGCGCAGCAGAAGTACGCCCCGAAGGGCGGCGGCGCGGTGCTGACCTTCGACCTGCACGGCGGCGTCGAGGCCGGCAAGAGGTTCGTCGAGGCTCTGGAGTTGCACAGCCACGTGGCAAACATCGGCGACGTCCGCAGCCTGGTCATCCACCCCGCCTCGACGACGCACTCGCAGCTCACCCCCGAGGAGCAGCTGACGACCGGCGTCACCCCCGGCCTGGTGCGCCTGGCCGTCGGCCTGGAGGGCATCGACGACATCATCGCCGACCTCGAGGCCGGGTTCCGCGCCGCCAAGTCGGTCTGACATGGGCGGGTGGGTCGAGGGCGACCCGGCGGGTGACCGCCGCTTCCTCGACCTGCCCGGGCCCTTCCGGGCCGAGCGCGGAGGGGTCATCCCCGGAGTCCGGGTCGCGTACGAGACGTGGGGGACGCTCGACGCGGACGGCGGCAACGCCGTTCTCGTCGAGCACGCGCTGACCGGCGACAGCCACGTCGTCGGGCCGGCCGGGCCCGGGCATCCCACCGGGGGCTGGTGGGACGGTCTGGTCGGGCCGGGCTGCGCGCTGGACACCGACCGCTTCTTCGTCGTCTGCGCCAACGTGCTCGGCGGCTGCCAGGGGACGACGGGGCCGTCGTCCCCAGGTCCGGACGGCGGCCGGTGGGGAGCCCGCTTCCCCGAGGTGACCGTCGGCGACCAGGTCCGGGTCGAGGGGTCGCTGGCCGACGCCCTCGGGATCGGCCGGTGGGCCTGCGTCGTCGGCGGCTCGATGGGCGGCATGCGTGCCCTGGAGTGGGCCGTCGCCATGCCCGACCGGGTGGCGACATTGTTCTTCCTGGCGTCCGGTGCGGTGGCGACCGCCGACCAGATCGGCACCCAGACGACCCAGCAGACGGCGATCCGGGCCGACCCGCGCTGGGCCGGCGGCGACTATCCGCTCACCGATCCCCCGGTCGCCGGGCTGGGCATCGCCCGCCGGATCGCGCACCTCACCTACCGCAGCGCGTACGAGCTCGACGAGCGCTTCGGCACCGAGGTGCAGGACGACGGCCGCTTCGCCGTCGCCTCCTACCTCGACCACCACGCCGACAAGCTCGCCCGCCGGTTCGACGCCGGCAGTTACGTGCGGCTCACCGAGACGATGAACAGCTGGGACGTCGGCCGCGGCCGCGGCGGGGTGGACGCGGCGCTGGCCCGGGTGACCGCCCGGGTGCTGGTGGCCGGCGTGGACAGCGACCGGCTCTACCCCCTGGAGCTGCAGCAGCAGGTCGCGGACGCGCTCGGCGTGCCGCTGCAGGTCATCGCCTCCCCCTACGGGCACGACGGTTTCCTGATCGAGGTCGACGCGGTCGGCACGCTGCTGCGGGGCCTGCTCGACGGTTGAGCTCGGCGCCGTCGGTAGCGTCCAGCGGCATGAGCTACGACGTGGCGGCCGTGCGCGCACAGTTCCCGGCGCTCCGGGCGGGCACCGCCCACTTCGACGGCCCCGGTGGCACCCAGGTGCCCGAGGTCGTCGCCCGGGCGGTCGCCGGAACCCTCACCTCGCCGATCGCCAACCGGGGACGGGTCACCGCGGCCGAACGCACCGCCGACGACATCGTGACCGGCGCGCGGCAGGCGATGGCCGACCTTCTGGGCGCCGACCCCCGCGGCATCGTCTTCGGCCGCAGCGCCACCCAGCTCACCTTCGACCTGGCCCGCACGCTGGCCGCCGGCTGGGGTCCCGGCGACGAGGTGGCCGTCTCCCGGCTCGACCACGACGCGAACGTCCGCCCGTGGGTGCGGGCCGCCGGGGCGGTGGGCGCGACCGTCCGCTGGATCGGGTTCGACCCCGCCACCGGCGAGCTGACTCCGGACGACGTCGCCGAGGTCCTCACCGGGCGCACGCGGCTGGTCGCCGTCACCGGCGCCTCGAACCTGATCGGCACCCGCCCGCCGCTCGCGGAGATCGCCCGGCTCGTGCACGACGCCGGCGCCCTGCTGGCGGTGGACGGTGTACACCTGACCGCCCACGCGCCGGTCGACGTCGCCGCGCTGGGGGCGGACTTCTTCACCTGCTCGCCCTACAAGTTCCTCGGGCCGCACTGCGGAGTGCTGGCGGCCGCGCCGTCCGTGCTGGAGATGCTGGCGCCGGCCAAGCTGCTGCCGTCGTCCGACGACGTCCCGGAGCGCTTCGAGTTCGGCACCCTGCCCTACGAACTACTCGCCGGGACCACCGCCGCCGTCGACTTCCTCGCCGGCCTCTCCCCCGACCCCGGCGGCACCCGCCGCGAGCGGCTGGTCGCCGCCATGACCACGCTCGAGGCGTACGAGGACGACCTGCGCGCGCACCTGGAGGCCGGGCTCACGGCGCTGCCCGGCGTCCGGCTGTGGTCACGCGCCGCCCACCGGACGCCGACGCTGCTGGTCACGTTCGACGGGCACGACGCGGCCGACGCCTACCGCTTCCTCGCCGATCGCGGTGTGAACGCCCCGGCCGGGTCGTTCTACGCGATCGAGGCCAGCCGCTGGCTGGGGCTCGGCGACACCGGCGGCCTGCGCGTCGGGCTGGCGCCCTACAGCGACCGGGACGACGTCGACCGCCTCCTGGCCGGCCTCCGGGAGTTCCTAGCGACGTGACGTCAGCGGCCTCCCTGCAGGGGCCCGCCGCGAGCGCGCGAGCGGTGGGGGGCAGGGAGGTCCTTGCTCAGCTCATGTAGTCGCCCGGCACCTGCCCCGCCGGGGGCAGCGGACGGCGGACCACCGGGCGCACCTTGCGCGCCGAGTCGAGCCGTTCGGTGTAGCTGGCGGCGTTGCCGCGGATGTGCGCCATGTCGTTCTCGGTCGCCTGGCGGACGACCTTGGCGGGGACGCCGGCGACCACCGAGCCCGGCGGCACCTGGGTGCCCGGGGTGACGACGGCACCGGCGGCGACGATCGAGCCCGAGCCGATGTGCGCGCCGTTCATGACGATGCTGCCCATGCCCACGAGGACGTCGTCGTCGACCCGCGCCCCGTGCAGGACGACGCGGTGGCCGACGGTGACCCCCTTGCCGATGAGCAGCGGGAAGCCCGCGTCGGAGTGCAGCGTGCAGCCGTCCTGGA
>JAOPUS010000162.1 GCA_025963345.1 Blastococcus sp.
ACGGCATCCCGCTCGACGAGATGAACACGTCGATGACCATCAACGCCACCGCGATGTGGCTGCTGGCGCTCTACCAGGCGGTCGCCGAGGAGCACGGGCACGACGTCACCAAGCTCGCCGGCACGACGCAGAACGACATCATCAAGGAGTACCTGTCCCGGGGGACGTACGTCTTCCCGCCCGGGCCCTCGATGCGGCTGATCACCGACATGGTCGCCTACACGGTGACGGCCATGCCGAAGTGGAACCCGATCAACATCTGCAGCTACCACCTGCAGGAGGCCGGAGCCACGCCCGTCCAGGAGATCGCCTACGCGATCAGCACGGCCATCGCCGTCCTGGACTCCGTCCGTGACTCCGGGCAGGTGCCGCAGGAGCGCTTCGGCGAGGTCGTCGCGCGGATCTCCTTCTTCGTCAACGCCGGCGTCCGCTTCGTGGAGGAGATGTGCAAGATGCGCGCCTTCACCCAGCTCTGGGACGAGCTGACGAAGGAGCGTTACGGCGTCGAGGACCCCAAGCACCGTCGGTTCCGCTACGGCGTGCAGGTCAACTCCCTGGGCCTGACCGAGGCACAGCCGGAGAACAACGTGCAGCGCATCGTGCTGGAGATGCTCGCCGTCACGCTCTCCAAGGACGCCCGCGCCCGCGCCGTGCAGCTGCCGGCCTGGAACGAGGCGCTGGGCCTGCCGCGGCCCTGGGACCAGCAGTGGTCGCTGCGGCTGCAGCAGGTGCTGGCCTTCGAGACCGACCTTCTGGAGTACGAGGACCTGTTCACCGGGTCGGTCGTCGTGGAGCAGAAGGTCGCCGAGATCGTCGAGGGCGCCCGGGCCGAGATCGCCCGCGTGCAGGAGATGGGCGGCGCGGTCGCGGCCGTCGAGTCCGGCTACATGAAGGGCGAGCTGGTCGGCTCGCTGGCGGAGAAGCGCCGGCGGATGGAGAGCGGTGAGGACGTCGTCGTCGGCGTCAACAAGTTCGAGAGCACCGAGCCCAACCCACTGCTGGCCGACCTCGACACGGCGATCATGACGGTCGACCCCGCCGTGGAGAACGCGGCGCAGGAGGCCGTGCGGAAGTGGCGGGCCGAGCGTGACCAGGGGAGGTGCGACAAAGCCCTCGACGCCCTGCGCGAGGCCGCCGGGACCGACACCAACCTGATGGCGGCGACCCTCGACTGCGCCCGTGCGGGCGTGACGACGGGGGAGTGGGCCGGAGTGCTCCGCGAGGTGTTCGGCGAGTACCGGGCGCCGACCGGGGTGGCCGCCGCCAGCGGTGGCGGCGAGGCCGACGACAGCCTCATCGAGATCCGGGAGCGGGTGCGGGCGACGGGTCAGGAGCTCGGCGGCCGGCTGCGGTTCCTGGTCGGCAAGCCCGGTCTCGACGGGCACTCCAACGGCGCCGAGCAGATCGCCGTGCGGGCCCGCGATGCCGGCTTCGAGGTGATCTACCAGGGCATCCGGCTGACCCCGGCGCAGATCGTCTCGGCCGCCGTCGAGGAGGACGTCCACGTCGTGGGCCTGTCGGTGCTGTCGGGTTCGCACCTGCAGGTCGTCCCGGCCGTGCTCGAGGGGCTGCGCGCGGCGGGCCTGGACGACGTCCCGGTCGTGGTCGGCGGGATCATCCCCGACAGCGACGCCCGGAGGCTCCGCGAGCAGGGGGTGGCCCGGGTCTTCACGCCGAAGGACTTCGGGCTGACCGAGATCATGGGCTCCGTCGTCGACGTCATCCGGGAGGCGAACGGGCTTCCCGGGTTGGTGCCCGAGCCGGCATGAGCGGGGACGGCGCGCAGACCGGCGAACCCAGGGTCGAGCGGGACGGCGACGTCGTCCGCATCACGATGACGCGGGCCGCCCGGCGGAACGCGCTGTCCCGGGAACACCTGACCCAGCTGCTGGCGGCGGTCAACGAGGTCGGCGCGAGCGACGCGACGGGGATCGTGCTCGCCGGCGAAGGCCCGGTCTTCAGCGCCGGGCACGACTTCGCCGACGTCGCCGGGGCGGCGCTGCCCGAGGTGCGCAGTCTGCTGAAGCTGTGCACCGAGCTCATGCAGACGGTCCAGGACGTGCCGCAGGTGGTGGTGGCGCGGGTGCACGCGCTCGCCACCGCCGCGGGCTGCCAGCTCGTCGCCTCCTGTGACCTGGCGGTCGCGGCGGAGTCGGCCGGGTTCGCCGCCCCGGGCGGCAAGGGCGGCTGGTTCTGCCACACCCCGATGGTCGCGATCGCCCGGAACGTGGGCCGCAAGCGCGCGATGGAGCTGGCGCTCACCGGCGATGTCATCGACGCCGCGACCGCGCTGGACTGGGGCCTGGTCAACCGCGTCGTGCCCGACGCCGAGCTGGACGCCGCGGTCGACGAGCTGATGGCGCGGGCCACCCGTGGCTCGCGGGCCAGCAAGGCCTGGGGCAAGCAGACGATGTACGCCCAGCTCGACCGCCCCGAGCGGGACGCGTACGACACCGCGATCGAGGTCATGGCCGCGGCCAGCCAGCTCCCCGGCGCCCGCGAGGGCATGGCGTCCTTCCTCGAGAAGCGCGCCCCGGCCTGGCCGGACTGATGAAGGACCCCCTGCCCCCCACCACTCGCGAGCTCGCGGCGGGACCCTGCAGGGGGCCGAGGGCCGACCGCCCGCTGATGCCGGGTTACGGCGTGCTGCCGGCCGATGAGGGCTCCGGGCTCATCGGCTGGGTCGAGGCCGAGCGCCGGCTCACCGTCTCGCACGACTACTGGTGCGCCACCGTGCGCCCCGACGGGGCGCCGCACGTCATGCCGGTATGGGGGGTCTGGCTCGACGGCCGGCTGTGGTTCTCCAGCGGCCTGCGGTCCCGCAAGGCGCGCAACCTCGCCGCCGATCCCCGGTGCAGCCTGACCACCGACGACGCCGGCGACCCGGTGGTGGTCGAGGGCGTCGCGGAGCGGGTGACCGACAAGGCCGTGGTGGTGCCGTTCCTCGACGCGGTGAACGCCAAGTACGACGCCGGCCTGACCGCGGACTTCCTCGATCCGGCGGTCAACGGCAGCTACGCCGTCCGGCCTCTCCGCGTCTTCGCACTGAGCCATGACGACTTCACCGGAAGCCCGACCCGCTGGAGCTTCCCCGCCCCGTGAGTCGGCCCACATCCGGGATTCCGGAACGGGACCGGGCGCATTGCACCTTCCGTGCAGAACCTGTGGTGCCTCACGCGGCGGCGTGCCGTGGACTTCCACCGGGTGACGACCTCCGCCTGTTGAACCGGCCTGTTGAGGCCCCGCCTCACCCCGTTCGTCCACCTCTCGCACGGCTTCTGAAAGGCACCCTCTCGTGCTCGCTCGTCTCCGCCGCGTCCCGTTCGCGGCGCAGGTTCTCCTCGCCCTCGTGCTGGGCGTCGCCCTCGGGCTCGTCGCCCGTGACATCGGCCCCGTCGCCGACGGCACGCCCAACTGGCTGACCAGCACCCTGCAGACCGTCGGCAGCACCTTCGTGACGCTGCTGAAGGTCCTCGTCCCGCCGCTGATCGTCACCGCGGTGATCGTCAGCATCGCCAACCTCAAGCAGGTGTCCAACGCCGC
>JAOPUS010000187.1 GCA_025963345.1 Blastococcus sp.
GTGCCGCACGGCCACGAGCACCACATCCGGGCGATCAACACGATCCGCCGGGAGGGCTCGATCGCCGCGGCGGTGAAGTCCGGCGTCCTCACCGGGGGCGTGATGCACGCGATGGTGCAGGCGGGCAAGCCGTTCGTGCTCGTCGGCTCGGTCCGCGACGACGGCCCGCTGCCCGACGTCTACACCGACGTGATCGAGGGTCAGCGGGCGATGCGCGCGGAGCTGCCGAACGTGGGGTTCGCGATCATGGTGGCCACGATGCTGCACTCGATCGCGACCGGGAACATCCTGCCGGCGTCGATCCCGCTCGTGTCGGTGGACATCAACCCGGCGACCGTGACCAAACTGGCCGACCGTGGCAGCGCGCAGGCGATGGGCATCATCACCGACATCGGCCTGTTCCTCGAACAGCTGGCCCGCGAGCTCGCCCCCGAGTGACGAGTGGGCCCCGGAGGGATCCGCGAGGAGCGAGGACGGCCGCCCTGCTGAGGAACGGCTCGTGGCGGCGGTGTCGCCCGGAGGGCGACAGTGATCACGCCTCGCCGTCGGCGACCGCGAGGCGGACCAGGTCCGCGGCACCCACCATCCCGGCCTGCGGGCCGAGCTCGGCGACGACGACCCGCGGGCCGGGACGGAACCCCCGGCCGGGCAGCGCGCGCTCCAGCCGTCCCCGGGCCGGGCCGAGCACCATCTCCCCGAGCTTGCTCACCCCGCCGCCGATCACCACGACCTCGGGGTCGAGGACGGCGGCCAGGTCGGCGATGCCCTGGCCCAGCCAGACCCCGACCTCGGTGACCAGTTCCAGCGCCAGCGGGTCGCCGTCGGCGGCAGCCCGGGCGACGTCCTCACCGGTGAGCCGGTCGGGCTCGCAGTCCACCCGCTCCAGCAGCCGGGCAGCCGCCGCCGGTGAGGTGCGGGCGACCTCCCGGGCGGTCTGCCCGAGCGCGGTGCCGCTGGCGTACTGCTCCCAGCAGCCGCGGTTGCCGCAGGCGCACAGCCGGCCGTCGGGCACGACCCGCATGTGCCCCCACTCCCCCGCCACCCCGTGAGAGCCGCGGCGCAGCCGGCCGTCCAGGACGATGCCGCCACCGATGCCGGTGCCGAGCGTGATCATCAGCGCCAGGTCGGCGCCGCGGGCAGCCCCGTAGCGGTATTCGGCCCAGGCGGCGGCGTCGGCGTCGTTGCCCACCCACAGCGGACGCTGCAGGCGCGCGGCGAGGTCCTTGCGCAGGGCGGAGTTGCGCCAGGCCAGGTGCGGGCTGAACAGGACGGTGTCGCCGGTCCGGTCGAACCAGCCCGCCGCCCCGACGCCGACACCGACCAGTTCGCCGTCGTGCCCGGCCGCGAGCTCCTCGACGACGGCGACGATCGCGTCCTCCGTGTCGCTGACCGAGCCACCGGGGGTCGCCCGGCGCGCAGTGGCCAGGATCGTGCCGTCCGGCGCGACGACCCCGCCGGCCACCTTCGTGCCACCGATGTCGATGCCGAGCGCGGCCAGTCCGGCCGCATCCGCGTCGGTCACGCGATCTCGATCCGCTGGACGGCGGGCGGGTCGCCGTCCTCGTCGTCGTCGGTCTGGGCAGCGGCGTCCGGTGCGTCACTGCCGGCCGCGGCGAAGGTCCGCAGGGCGGCCGCGGTCGCGCTCAGAACGTCGGCGAGGGCCGCGGTGACCTCCGGCCGCTCGCCGCGGACGACCGCGGCGACCTGGCAGATGGGGCACCAGCGGCAGTCAGAGGAGTGCGCACCCTCGGTGGGGGCGGCGTCGCTGGGGGCCTCGTCGGCTGGGACGGCGTCGGCGAGGCCGCTGCGCAGGGTCTCGAGGAGCCGTCGGCCCTGCTCGATCCAGTCGGTACCGGGGTTCATGGGGTCCTTCCCTCAGCGGCGAGGAGGTCGGCGGGCCAATGCTGTGGGTCGGGCCGGAAGCCGACCACGAGGCGGGCGAGCGGCGTGCCCGGATCAAGGAGCCGGCCGCCGGTCACCTGACAGCGGCGCAGCAGGGCGTCGAGCCGGATCGACCGGCGCGCGTCGCCGACGCTGACCACGAGGTCGTCGACCCAACGGGTCAGCCGGACCGCGGTGCGCTCGGCGAAGGGCAGCGGCACGGTCAGCTGCCAGGCCCCCTCGTGCCGCTCGGGAGCGGGCGCCTCCGGCGCGGCCGCCGCAGGGGGCTCGAAGCCCTCGAGCAGATGGGCCAGGCCCTCCACGTCCCCGGGCGCGACGGCGTGTTCCGGAACGCGGTGCAGCGGTGCCACCCCGGAAAGGTCGCCCAGGACGGCGTCCTGCTCGGCAGCCCGCCGGGCCGACCACTCCCCCGCGTCCTGCAGCGGCAGCACCCGGGTGAGCACCGCCCCGGTGCCCAGCCCGTACAGGGCCAGCGTGGTGACCGCCGCCCGGAGCGACGCGACCGTCGTGCGCCGCGGCTCGGCGACCAGGCAGACGGTGGTGGGACCGGCCAGCCGGTTGCCGGCCAGCAGCTTCTCCACGACGGGCACGGCCGCGAGGGCGGCGTCGACCGGCCCCCGCTTCGCGGCCCCGGTGGCGACGGCAGCCGTCCGGACGGCGCCCAGCGCCCGCATCCCGGGCGGCAGCAGCTGGTCGAGCCACCACCGCAACGCCGACGGCAGTGCCACCAGCGCGGACATCGCCTCGAGCGGACCCGCGTCGAGCACGACGAGGTCGGCCTCGGCCCGGGAGAGCTCGGCGAAGAGGGCGAGATCCGCGGTGCCCGGGATCGGCACCACGGAGCTCCCCGGCGGCAGGGTCAGGTGCGGGACGACGGCGCCGGCTGCTCCGGCCGTACCGCCCCAGAGCCGCTCGAAGGAGGCCTGCGCTTCGACGCGGACGACCTCCAGACCCGGGACGTCGTCCAGGCCCGGCACGGGCGCGGCCTGCCGGGACAGCAGCAGCGTGCGTCGCCCGGAACGGGCGGCGCGGACCGCCGCGGCCGCGGCCAGCGTGGACGTGCCGGCCCCGCCGGGGCCGGTCAGGAGGAGAGTGCGCACCGCCGGTTCAGCTCTCGACGCGCTTCTTGAGCTCCTTGAGAGCCGTGTCCAGGATGACCTTCTCGGCCTTGCGCTTGATCATGCCGAGCATCGGGATCGAGAGGTCGATGGTGATCGAGTACGTGACCTCGGTCCGCCCGTCGGTCTCGCTGAGGCTGTAGGAGCCGTCCTGCCGCTTCTGCATCTGGCCCTTGACGAGGGTCCAGGTGACCGTGCGGTCGCCCTCCCAGGTGTAGTCGAGGACGTAGTCGTCCTTCACCGCACCGGCGTCGAGCAGGAAATGCACGCGGCGGGCCCGGCCGTCGTCGCCGGTCTCGACGACCTCGACCTTCTTCGCGGCGGCGACCCACTGCGGATAGGAGGGGAAGTCGGCGATGACAGCCATGACGTCGGCGGCAGGCGCATCGACGGTGATCGACTGGGTGGACTGGTCTGCCATGGGCAGCAGGCTATCCGTTCCCTGCTGTTCAGCGAGCCGACAACTCGGCACTCTGCTACTCACGGGTAGGTAGTTGCGGCTAGATTTGTCCTGACGACCCCTGCCGGGGCCGCGGGCGACGGTGCCCCCGGACGGACGGGGGAAGAGAGGACCAGGCGTGCGCGAGTTCAGCGTTCCCGCGACCACCGAGGTCGGCCCGGACGAGGCCTTGACCGACATGCTCGCCACCAACGTCGCCGAGCACGGCGACGAGGTCGGCCTGCGGGTCCGGCGCGACGGACAGTGGCAGGACGTCACCTGGAAGGAGTTCGGCGCCCAGGTCGCCGGCGTGGCCAAGGGCCTCGTCGCCGCCGGCGTCGCTCCCGGGGACCGCGTCGCCCTCCAGGCGAAGACCCGCTACGAGTGGACCGTCCTCGACTTCGCGATCTGGACCGCCGGCGCGGCCGTCGTCCCGATCTACGAGACCTCCAGAGCCGACCAGGTCGCCTGGATCCTGTCGGACTCCGGTGCCACCGTGGTCGTCGTCGAGCGCGACGAGCACGCCGCGGCCGTCGAGTCCGTCCGCGAGCAGGCACCGGACCTGAAGTCGGTGTACGTCATCGACGACGGCGCCGTCGACCAGCTCACCGAGGCCGGCAAGAGCGTGCCCGACAGCGAGCTCGAGGCTCGCCGCGCCACTCTGAACGCCGAGAGCCTCGCCACGCTGATCTACACCAGCGGCACCACCGGGCGGCCCAAGGGCTGCGAGCTCACCCACAGCAACTTCCTGTTCGAGATCAACAACGGGATGACGCTGCTCGGCCGCTTCATGAACGTGCAGGGCTCGCTGCTGCTGTTCATCCCGCTGGCCCACGTGCTGGCCCGGGTGCTGCAGGTCGGCGCGATCAAGACCCGCACGGTGATCGGGCACACCCCCGACGTCAAGAACCTCCTCGAGGACCTCGGCGACTTCAGGCCCACCTTCGTCCTCGCCGTCCCGCGGGTGTTCGAGAAGGTGTTCAACAGCGCCAAGGCGAAGGCCGAGGGTGACGGCAAGGGCAAGATCTTCGACAAGGCCGCGCAGGTGGCCATCGACTGGTCCCGGGCGCTGGACAAGGGCGGCCCCGGCCTCGCGCTCAAGGCGCAGCACGCCCTGTTCGACAAGCTCGTCTACGGCAAGCTCCGCGCCGCGCTCGGCGGCCGCTGCCTGGGCGCGATCTCCGGTGGTGCGCCGCTCGGTGACCGCCTCGGCCACTTCTTCCGCGGCATCGGCGTCATCGTCTACGAGGGCTACGGCCTCACCGAGACGACGGCCGCCGCAGCAGTCAACCACGACGACGCCCTGCGCATCGGCACCGTCGGCCGCCCGCTCCCCGGGGTGGCCGCGGCGATCGCCGACGACGGCGAGATCCTGCTCCGCGGCGGCGTGGTCATGCGCGGCTACTGGAAGAACGAGGACGCCACCAAGGAGGCAATCGACTCGGAGGGCTGGTTCCACACCGGCGACCTCGGCGAGCTCGACAACGACGGCTTCCTCAAGATCACCGGTCGCAAGAAGGAGATCCTGGTGACGGCTGGTGGCAAGAACGTCGCTCCCGCGGTGCTGGAGGACCGGCTGCGCGCCAACCGCC
>JAOPUS010000240.1 GCA_025963345.1 Blastococcus sp.
GCTGCGCCGCGCGCTGCTGGACCGGCTCGCCGCGTCCCCTGCCGCCGTGGCCGCGGCAGGTGGCCCGGGGCCGGCGGCGGTGCTGGCGACCATCCGGCTGCACGACCTCGGGCCGGCGCTGGCCACCTATCTGCCGGCGATCGCGCAGACCGTCGTCGTCCCCCCGGTCCTGCTGCTCGCGCTGGTCTGGACCGACCTGCTGTCGGCCGGACTGGTCGCGGTGACCCTGCCGCTGGTGCCGGTGTTCATGGTGCTCGTCGGGAAGTTCACCCAGGACGCGACGACCGACTCCGCCCGCGCGCTGGACCGGATCGCCGCGCACGTCGCCGAACTCGTCCGCGGGCTGCCGGTGCTCGTCGGCCTGGGCCGCGCGGCCGAGCAGACCGCGGCACTCGCCCGGCTCGGGGAGGCGCACCGCACCCGCACCCTGGCGACGCTCCGGATCGCCTTCCTCTCCGCCCTGGTGCTGGAGCTGATCGCCACCCTGTCGGTGGCACTCGTCGCGGTGACCGTCGGCGTGCGCCTGGTCGAGGGGCACCTCGGCCTGGCCGTCGGTCTCACCGCGCTGCTGCTCGCCCCGGAGGCCTTCGCGCCGCTGCGCGCCCTGGGCGCGGCGCACCATGCCTCGGAGGACGCCGCCCTCGCCGCCGCCGAGGCGCGGATGGTCCTCGCCGCGCCCGTCGCAGGTTCCCGGCCCGTCGCAGGTGCGGACGACGACCCTCGTGGCGCGGACGTCACCGTCGCAGGTCTCACCGTGCGGTACCCGGGCCGCAGCGTGCCCGCCCTTCCGCCGGCCGACCTCACGGTGCGGCCCGGCGAGCTCCTGGCGATGCGCGGGGGCAGCGGGTCGGGGAAGTCGACCCTGCTCGCGGTGCTGGCCGGCCTGGTCGGGCCGGACGCGCTCGTCAGCGGGACGGTGAGCGGGATCCCGGCCGGCGCGGTCGCGTACGTGCCGCAGTTCCCCCGGACGACCGGTGCGACCGTCGCCGAGGAGTTGCGCCGGCACGCCGGGTCGGAGCCGGGCCTCGACGCGGTCGTCGGCGAGGCCTACGTGGTCGAGGCGCTGCGGCGGGTCGGCGCTGCGGAGCTCGCCGGGCGGGCCCCGGAGACCCTCTCCCCCGGTGAGCTGCAGCGAGTCGGGCTGGCCCGGGCGCTGGTGCGGATCCGCCGTGGTGCACGACTGCTGCTGCTCGACGAGCCCACCGCCCACCTGGACGACGACGCCCGCGCGCTGGTCGCCGAGGTGCTGCTCGGCCTGCGGGGCACCGTGACGACGCTACTGGTCACGCACGACCCGCTGCTCGCCGCTCTGGCCGACCGCACCGTGGACCTCCCCTCCCCCGCCGTGGCCCTCCCCGGACTTTCCGCGCCGAAGGTCCAGGCGGAGGTCCGGACTCTCGGCGCGGAAAGTCCCCTGGTGGCCGAGCCGGCGCGGGTCCGGGGGGCGCTGGCGAAGGCGGTGCTGACCGGGTCGCTGTCGTCGGGCGCGGGGATCGCGCTGACCGCGGTGTCGGGCTGGCTGATCGTGCGGGCCGCGGAGATGCCGCCGGTGCTGACTCTCCTGGTCGCGATCGTCGGCGTGCGGTTCTTCGGCCTCGGCCGGGCGGTGCTGCGCTGGACCGAGCGGATGACGGCGCACGACGCGGCCCTCCGGCTGGCCGCCGCGACCCGGGTCCGCATCTGGGCCGCACTCGCCGCGCAGGGGCTGGCGGCCGACCGGACGCCCGGTTCGGCGCTCGCTCGCGTCGTCGGGGACGTCGGGTTGGTGCAGGACCTCGCCGTGCGGGTGCGGCCGCCGATGCTGGTCGCCGCCACGGTCACCGTCGGCACGGTCGCCGCGCTCGCACTGGTCGACCCGTTGGCGGCCGGTGCCGTCGGCGTCGTGCTCGCCGCCGCCGTCGCACTCGTGCTCCTGGTGCACCGGCACGTCGACGCCGGTGCCGCCCGGGCCGAGAGCACGCTGCGGGTGGCCGGGCTCCGCGAGACGACCTCACTGCTCGAGGGCATGCCCGATCTGCGCGCACACGGGCTCGCCGCCCGGGCCGCGGATGACCTCGCCGCGCTCGCCGGACGGCAGGCACGGTCGGCCCGCACCGGCACGCGCGCCGCCGCACTGAGCACCGGGCTGGTCGTCCTGGGTACCGGGCTGGCCGCGGTCCTGGCCACGGCGGTCGGCAGCCGCGACGGCCTCGGCGGTCCGGCGCTCGCCGTGCTGGCCCTGGCCCCGCTGGCACTGACCGAACCCCTCGCCGGCCTGGTCGGCGCACTGCAGCGGCGGGGCGCGCTGGCCGATGCGCAGGCCCGCCTCGACGCCGTCCGCACCGCCCCTGCCCCGGCCGACCCGGTGGAGCCGCAGCCGATGCCGGCGCCCGTGACCCGGCTGGAGACCGACGGCCTCACCGCCGGCTGGCCCGGCCGGCCCGACGTGCTGCGGGGCCTGGCGGCCCGGGCCGAGGCCGGGCCCGGCTGGCTCGTGGTGCGCGGACCGTCGGGCTCGGGGAAGTCGACGTTCCTCGCCGTCCTCATGGCGTCGCTGCGGCCGCGAGGCGGGACGTACACGGTGGACGACGTGCCGACGCAGCAGGTCGCAGGGGCCGACCTGCGGGCGCGGATGGCCTGGCTGCCGCAGGAGGCGCACGTGTTCGCCTCGACGATCCGCGCCAACCTCGCGCTGGCCGCACCACGCGGCGAGCTGGCCGGCCCGGCCGGCGAGGCGCGGATGCGGGCCGCCCTGGTCGCGACCGGGCTCGGCGGACTGCTCGCCGCCCTGCCCGACGGTCTGGACACGCCGGTCGGCGCGGCGGGCACGTCGCTGTCGGGCGGCGAACGACGCCGGCTGGCCACCGCCCGCGCGCTGCTGGCCGACCGGGACGTCGTCCTCCTCGACGAGCCGACCGCCCACCTGGACTCCCCGACGGCCGACGCCCTCGTGCGCGACCTGCGCACCGCGCTCGCCGGCCGGATCGTGGTCTGCGTGACGCACGACGACCTCGAGCAACTGGGCGACACGGTGGTCCGGCTGGAGGGGGAACAGGCTGCGGCCGTCGGCACTTGACCGCGGTATGGACGTCTTTCTCACCGGTGGCACCGGCCTCGTCGGCTCCGCCGTTCTCCGTGCCCTGCTCGCCGACGGTCACACCGTGTCCGCCCTCGCCCGGAGCGACGCTTCCGCGGCAGCCCTGTCCGACGCCGGCGCCACCGTGGTCCGCGGTGACCTCGCCGACCCGGCCGGCATCGCCGCTGCCGCCCGGCAGGCCGACGCCGTCGTGCACACCGGCACTCCGGGCGACGCGACCAGCGCGCAGGTGGACGAGGGGGTCATCGACACTGTCCTCGGCGCGCTGGCGGGCACCGGCAAGCCCTACGTGCACACCAGCGGCGTGTGGGTCCACGGCAGCGGCGAGGTGGACGAGGACACACCGTTCGACCCGCCCCAGCTGACCGCATGGCGGCTGCCGCTGGACGCACGCGTGCGCGCCGCGGCCGCCGACGGGGTGCGCAGCGTCGTCATCGCCCCGGGCATCGTGCACGGGTCCGGTGCCGGCCT
This sequence comes from Blastococcus sp., assembly GCA_025963345.1. Classification (GTDB taxonomy): domain Bacteria; phylum Actinomycetota; class Actinomycetes; order Mycobacteriales; family Geodermatophilaceae; genus Blastococcus_B. The sequence continues at coordinate 3,548 of JAOPUS010000240.1, forward strand.
GCCCGCTCTCGTCCGCTCCGGCCCGCGGACCGACGACGGCGCACTGCTGCTCCCGGGCAGCGGGGATCAGCACTGGACGACGGTGCACGCCGACGACCTCGGCCGCCTGTACGCGCTGGCGCTGGACCGGGCCCGAGCCGGGTCGTACTACCTGGGCGTGAGCGGCTCGAACCCGACCGTCCGCGAGATCGGCGAGGCGGCCGACCGCGGCGCCGGTGGCGAGGGTCGCGTGGTGGGCAGCTCCGACGAGGACACGCAGAACCGACTGGGCCCGCTCGCGGGTGCCTTCCTCCTCGACCAGCAGGCGGACGGTGCCCGCGCGAAGACGGAGCTCGGCTGGGAGCCGACCGGTCCGACCCTCGTGGACGACCTGACGTCCGGGTCCTACGCCGGGCGGTGAGCCCGCGGGTCGGCCGGTGAGCGGGACGTCGACCGGAGGGTCGTAGGCGGACCGCTATGTTGCCCGGAACCGCGTCACCCCCACCCACCGTGGCCGGCGCCGGAACGAGGAGCAGCAGCCATGGATCTGGGTCTCGGTCGACGGACCGTCCTGCTCATCGGGGAGGAGGACACCCTGCGGGCCGCGCTGGCCGCCGTCTTCTCCGAGGAGGGCGCCCGGGTGGTCACCACGACCATGGCGCCCGACGACGACTCCCGGGCGCGAGCACTGCAGGAGCCGATCGACGTCGTCGTCGTGCTCGAGGGGACCCCGGATGCCCGGCCCATCGACTGGCTCGTCGACCCCGAGGCCATCGACCGGGCGTGGGACCCCGTCGTCGGCGCGGTCGGCGTCTACCAGGAGGTCGTCGCGTCGATGCGCGAGCGCCGGTTCGGCCGGCTGATCCACGTCGGCAGCGCCAACTCCCGCGACATGCAGGAGATCGGCTCGGATCTCGGACTCGTGGCGGGCCTCGGCATGCGGGCGCTGCACAAGGTCGTCGCCGACGAGTGCGGGCCCGACGGCATCACCACCGCCACCGTCCTGCGGGGACGCATCGCCACCGACGAGGACGCCGCCGCCTGCGCCGCCTGGCTCGCCTCCGACCTCGCCGGCTACCTGACCGGCGTCACCATCAGCATCGACGGCGGCCTCGCGTCGCCGGTCTTCTGAGGAGCGGGTATGGATCTGGGACTCCGCGGCCGGGTGGCGGTCGTGTCCGGGGCCAGTCGGGGCATCGGCGCAGCCACCGCGCGTGCGCTGGCGGCCGAGGGCTGCCGCGTGGCGATCACCTCCCGCAGCGCCGAGGACATCGAGAAGACCGCGGCGGCGATCTCCGCCGAGACCGGCGGCGAGGTGTTCGGTGTCAGCGGTGACATGACCGTCGAGGCCGACGTCGTCCGGGTCGTCCGCACCGCCGTCGAGCAGTTCGGCCCCGTCGACATCGCCGTCAGCAACGTGATCGGCCACGTCATCGATGCGGAGAAGGAGGGCAGCGGGCCGGGTGCCGGCCGGTTCGCGACCATGCCCGCCGAGGCGTTCCGTGAGGAGTACGACCGGCTGCTGCGCTCGGCCTGGCTGCTGGGCCGGGAGGTCGTGCCGGACATGCGACGGCGCCACTGGGGCCGGATGGTCAACATCGGATCGGGGGTGGCCCGCGAGCCGGCGACGAACCTTCCGCACGTCCTCCCCAACACCGTCCGGGCGCCCGTCGCCGGGCTCCTGCGCGCCTACGCCCACCGGCTGGCCCCGTACGGGATCACCGCCAACAACGCACTCACCGGCTCGATCCTGACCGAGCGGAACGAGGCGTACTGGACGTGGCTGGCCACGGACACCGGCCGGCCGCGGGACGAGTTGCTGGCCGAGGTGACGGCGGGCATCCCGCTGCGACGTATGGGCGAGCCCCGCGAGCAGGCGGGGGTCATCGCGTTCCTCTGCTCCGAGCGGGCGCGGCACATCACCGGCCAGTCGATCCCGATCGACGGGGGCATCCACCGGCA
>JAOPUS010000325.1 GCA_025963345.1 Blastococcus sp.
GCGCAGCTGTGGCCGCGCCGTCCCCGGACACCCTGCGAGTCGTCGGCTCGTCGATCAGCACACTCGCCGACGACACAACCGGCTTCGCCGACGACGTCGCAGCAACGTGCTGACCCGTCCTCGCAGGACGGCGCCTCGGCAACGTGAGAACTGCGACGAGCACCGACCAGCCCGGATCACCCTGAGCGGGCGAGGACGTCAGCCGCATCCGACCGGAGGGTGGGCGGCGGGTGATCGAGGCGGTACGGGGTCGCCGAGGAGCACCGACTTCAGAGCGAGAGGAAACGGAATGACCACGGCAGACGTTCACGGCCCCATCGACTTCGTGCTCATCGAGTTCTCGGGTGACCGGCTCACCGGCGAGGCGGCCCAGGCGCTGCTGGACCTCGTGGACAAGGGAATCGTCACGCTGTACGACGTGCTGGTCGTCGGCAAGGACGACGACGGAAGCCTCTACGCGCTCGACCTGGCCGACAGCGTGGATCAGGTCGGCGGCTTCGCGGACCTCGCCTGGGTCCGGTCAGGCCTGTTGACCGAGGACGACATGCGCGAAGCGGCCGGCACGATGCGGCCGGGCACCCTTGCCGTGCTGATCGTCTACGAGAACACATGGGCGGTTCCCTTCGTCGCCGCGGCCAGGAACTCGGGAGGCGAGATGATCGCCAGCGCACGCATCCCGGCCCAGGACGTCATGGACGCACTGGATGCACTGGAAGCCACCGAGGCGCCGGATTCACGGCAGCCCGTCGCAGCGACACCTTCTGGAGGCTGACATGCCCGGAATTCTGCGAATGGCCGCACGGACGGCCGTAGTCGCCGGCACGGCGACCGCCGTGAGCGGTCGCGTACAGCGCCGTCAGGCCCGACGGTGGGGCGGCCAGGATGCTCAGGCCGCCGAACCCCAGCCCGCGGATGAGGAGCCGCAACCTCTCCCTGAGCAGCGTTCGGCCCCCTCCACCACGGACACGTTGGGGCAGCTCAAGTCGCTCGGTGAGCTGAAGGCGCAGGGAGTCCTCACCGAGGAGGAGTTCGCCGCGGAGAAGGCGAAGATCCTGGGCGGCTGATCTCCGAACCGTCGCCGCCGGCTGGAGCTCGCGGGCGGCGACGATTCGGCGGCTCAGGCGGCGAGCGCGGGCACTGTCGGCGAAAACGGCCGGAGTTCCTGCCGGCCGCCGTGGATCGTGACGCAGGAGCTTTCCGGCACCTCCTGCCATGCACCGCGCAGGTCCCCCAGAGGCTCCGAGACGATCAGGCGGGCATCGTCGGAGAGCTGGTGGAGGACAGGGTTGTCCGGGTACTGCTGGCGCAGGGTGGACACGTCGGCGCTGTGGAAGAGCGACCGCGATCGGCCCTCGCTGGAGTAACGGAAGGCCCACGTGGTCTCGCCGTCGGTCGTCGCGACGGTCATCTGGATCGGGAACTCCACGCCGTGACGCCGACCGGTCGCCTCGACGAAGCCGACCGCCCGCGCCACGGCCGCGGGTGGATCCGCTTCCAGCCCGTAGGTCAGGGCGAGGAAGAAGAGCAGCTCGGTGTCGGTCGTGCCCTCTATGTCGGGAAAGAGTGCGGGGTCGACCTCGACGGCCAGGTCACGTCGCACCGTGCGCAGGCCGTCGATGTAGCCGTTGTGCATCCACAACCAGTGGCCGTGGCGGAACGGGTGACAGTTCGTCTGCTGGACGGGGGAACCCGTGGATGCGCGGATGTGCGCGAGCACCCTCGATGATCTGATCTGCCCGGCGAGCTCACGGAGGTTGCGGTCGTTCCACGCGGGCTCGGTGCTGCGGAACACCCCCGGCTCCTCGCTCGTGCCGTACCAGCCGACGCCGAAGCCGTCCCCGTTCGTGGTCTCGGCACCCAACTGCGAGTGCAGGCTCTGCATGACCAGTGAGTTCCTGGGCTTGTACAGCAGGTCCTCCAGCAGCACCGGCGCGCCGGAGTACGCAAGCCAACGACACATGACCGACCTCCCTCGAAGGCCCGATCGCACACCGGCACAGCGTGTGGCGGGATCATCCGTGCGGGGTGAAGCTCGGTCGGAGCCCGGTCCTGGGTCGGTCACGGACGGGCTTCAGGAGACGCGCCACCACGGCTGTTGCCGGACGAGTGCGCCGTGGGGCGATCGGCCGGCTCCAGGGCGCCCGCGGACGGAGTCGCCGGCCCGAGGCCCAACCTGGCGCGGAGGCGGCGCGCCCAGTGCTCCTGGGACCGGTCGAACTCGGCGGCGACCACGGTCGCCGCGACCACGATGATCGCCATGCACAGCAACCACCCGACCAGCGAGATCGTCACGCCGAACAGCCCGTACCGCTCGCTGTTGGTCTCCATGAGCCGGGGCATGTAGATGGTGGTGGCGACGCCGTAGATGCTCGCGCCGACGGCTGTCAGCGCCGCGGCGGGGAGCAGCCGTCGCCACAGGATCCGCCGGTCGAGCAGGAGCCACGGGACCGAGGTCCAGAGCACGAGGCTCGCCAGGAGGATGACCGGTGCGCCCAGTACCCAGTCGAACGGCAGGTCACGGACGAGTGTGCGCGCGAGAGACAACAAGCCGATCTCGAGCAGCAACGCGGTCAGGCCCACTGCGGCGTTGAGGGAACCCCTGACTCCGGGAAGCGGCTCGAGCCGCCAGGCCTGCAGGTACATCCGCTGCATCCGCCGGGTGAGCGAGACACCCGAGAAGACGACGAGTAGGACGCTCAGGACGCCGATGGCGCTGTCGCCGGGACGGGCGAACAACTGCTCCACGGCCTGCGCGGCTCCACCCGAGAGCTGGAACTTCCTGATGATCGAGTCGGAGACGAGATCGCGGCGGTCCGACGGGGCGACCGCGGAAACCACGAGCAACAACGGGATGAGCGCCGTGAACGCCTGGGCGGCGAGGGCCATGGCCCGGTCGATGCCCTGCAGCGCCAGGAAAGAGCCGACGCAACGACCGGGGAAGGTGGTCTTCCACCGCCGGAACGCCCGCAGGTCATGAAGTGCCAGCGTCCCGCTCCCTCCCCCTGTGGACGACCACTGCGCGCGTCGGCCGCCGTCAGATGACTCATCGGCTCAGCAGCGCTCCGCCGCTGAGCCGATGAGTTCCCCAGGGCGCGACCACGGTCGACCCTCGGTTCAGACCAGGGCCTTCGTCTTCAAGGCGTCGTACTCCTGCTGCGAGATGACACCGGCATCGAACATCGCCCGGGCTTGGGCGATCTGGTCGGCGGGGGTCGTGTGGCCGGCGGCCTCACGGATGTAGGCGTCCTGCTGCTGCCTCGCCACCTCGGCACCCCGGGCGGCCCGCTCGGCCATGCCACTGCCGCGGGTGATCAGGTACACGAGCGAGGTGATGAGCGGCAGGAAGATCAGAGCGACGACCCAGGCCGCCTTCGCTGCGCCAGAGACGCTCCGGTCCCGGAAGAGGTCAGTGATGATCGAGAACATCACCATCAGGTACGCCACGAACGCGAAGCTGATGACGATGAACCACACAACGTCCCAGAACGACATTGCAGTTTCCTTCCGAGAGCTGAGAACGGTCACTGCGGAGCGTGGCTGCCGACGCGGTTCGCCACCTCACCTCCGGCGGATGACTCGCCTCGCCCGCGAGGTGACCGCGGGGGCCCGGACGCGATGGTCACCGGTCGCGGCGACAACGAAGGCTGGGCGGATCGAGGCCTGTCCGGCCCCGATGCGCCCAGCATCCGTGCTTCGCCGCCGCTAGTCCGCGTCGGCGAAGGCTTCCCGCAGCTGTGCTTCCTGCTCGTTGGACAGGTTGGTGGACAGCAACGTTGCTCCGGTCTGCCTGAACTCGTCCACGACCTTGTCGACCACCGCGCCCGACGTCATCACGAAGAGCGCCGACGTCCCGGGAGTGACGTTCTCCCGTACCTGACGGATGAAGTCGTCGTCGATCCCGACGTCGGCCATCGAGCCGGACAGCGCACCCATGGCCGCCCCGACCGCCATCCCGAGCAGCGGTACGAAGAAGATCAAGCCGAAGAGGAGGCCCCAGAAGCTGCCCCCGAGGGCACCCGCGCTCTTCAGGCTGTTCAACTGCTCGGTCTTCGGCTTCTTCTTGCCCTCCGGCCAGGAGACGTAGGCGGCGTCGTTGATGTGGACCAGTTCCTCCTTCTGCAGCCGCTCCAGCAGCTCGAGGGCACGCTCCGCGCCGTCGGCCGAATCGAACTTCCACACCGTCAAGGTGGCCATACCCAGCTCCTCAGGTCCATCGGTCGACAACCGGGACCGGTCGTCCGTCCCGTCCCTGAATGCACACGCCCGTGTGCGAGGACGGTCTCGCGATCGATCGGCGCAAAGTCTTCGAGCGGGCCCCGTCGGACGCATCACCCGCTGAGAAGGATCCGCGACGCCCTGCATCGGGGCGGGACGACGCGACAGCCGCACTCATCCACCGGGGATGAGTGCAGGCGGGCGGTTCCGCTGGAGGCTGACAGGGTGAACGACGACGAGCGGCGTCGCGGCCCGGCGAAGGAACTCGCCGTCCGCGATGCCGTGGACATCGCGCTCGGTGCCGGGGTGGCCGCGACGAGACTGGCGGCCACGGCCGCACGGCCGTTCGTCACGGCGGCCGTCGGAGCACTGCGGCTGGGCGCCCGGATGTCGGGCGGGCGGCCGCACACCGGGCTGCCGGGGCACCTGGCCGACCGCGGCGAAAGGGTCCGGGGAGGGCTGGAACGGGCGGCGGCCGAAGTGGTCCGGTGGATCCTGCCGCGCGCGGTGGAGAGGGCACTCGCGGCGGTCGACGTGACCGACCTGGTCCGTGCCCACGTAGACCTCGACGCGCTGGCCAAGATCCTCGACGTCGACGCCGTGGTCTCCCGGGTCGACCTCGACGCCGCGGTGGCCCGGGTGGACCTCGATGCCGCCGTCGCCCGGGTCGACCTGAACGGCATTGCGTCCCGGCTCGACCTGGACGCCATCATCGACCGGGCCGACCTCGAGCGCGTGGTGTCCCGGCTCGACCTGGACGCCATCATCGACCGGGCCGACCTCGACCGAGCTGTGTCCCGCGTGGATCTGGGCGCGATCGTGCAGCGGGTGGACCCGGACGAGATCGTGGCCCGGATGGACATCGAGGCGGCACTCGACCGACTCGACCTCGCGGGGATCGCCCGGCAGGTCATCGAGGCCATCGACCTGGCGGAGATCCTTCGCGAGTCCGCCGGCGCGGTGTCGTCACAGGCCGCCCGCTCCGTCCGCACCGAGGGGATGAACGCCGACGATTCGGTGGCGCGCTTCTTCGACCGGATGCTCCGTCGCCCGCATCCGGACAGCGCGGTGACCCCGTGAGTGCATGGGCGGCGGCGGTGGTGCCGTGCGCACTGGGCGCCGCAGGCCGCGACGCAATCACCCGCAGCAGATGACATCGAGCGGCGGCCCGGGAGCGTCGGGCCGCCGCGGTCCCGCCCGCCCCCGGCTATGGCGATGTGCGTCCACGGTGACGACGGTGTCGATCAGGCCGGTCGCCTCCCGCCACCCCACGGGTTCACCTGAATCGCATGACGCGCTCGCCTCCGGGCGAGCGGACGGTGGACGCAATCCGGGTAGCGGGCCCGGTCCGTCCGTCCGACTCGAGGAGCAACCCATGGTCAACGCCCGTTCATCGCGTCCTGAAGTCGATACCTCCAGCGTGGCCTACGGCCCCGAACCCACCGCCTGGACCGGATGGGTCGTGTTCGCCAGTTTCATGATGCTGCTGCTCGGCGTGTTCCAGGCCATCCAGGGACTCGTCGCGATCTTCGACGACGGCTACTACCGCGTGACCCAGAGTGGTCTTGTGGTGAACCTGGACTACACCGCCTGGGGCTGGACCCACCTGCTGCTCGGCGTGCTGATCGTCATCAGCGCCGTCGGGGTCCTCTCCGGCAACCTGGCCGCCCGCACCGTCGCGGTCATCCTCGCCGGGCTCAGCGCCATCGCGAACGTGCTCTTCATCGCGGCCTATCCCCTCTGGAGCATCATCGTCATCACCGTCGACATCCTGGTGATCTACGCGCTCACCGTCCACGGCCGCGAGCTGAAGGGCTCCACGATGTGATCTGCGGAGGCGTCGGCAGGACCCTTGGTCGGCCCTTCCGGTTCACGTACCGGCGCTCGGTGTGACCAGCGGATCACCGAGCGCCGGTGCCGGTCATCCCCCGTGGGTGAGGCGGCATGGCCGCAGAGAGCGCCATCCTTCCGGAGCCGAAGCGCACGCCGGCCCCGACGGGAGGGCCCGTCGGGCGAACGAGGACAGGGGGCCGGCCGTGTCCGAGGACAGCAGGACCTTCCATCGACTGCTCCGGCGATTCATGCTCGGCTCGGGTCCGCTCACGCGAGGTTCCGACCGGATCGACTTCGCCGCTCGGGTCCTGCTCCTTGCCCTCGTGGTGGCGGCGTTACCGGTCGCCCTGGCCGTCGCGACAGCGACTGCCTCGCAGCCGCGGAGCGTTGCCGACGCGCAAGCAGCCAGCCGGCACCAGGTGAAGGCCAGGCTCCGGGAGGACGCTCCGTCACCGGCACCGGCCGGCGGCACACACCATGCCGCGTCGAGTGCCTGGGTCGTCGCCACGTGGACGGCCCCGTCGGGAAGCGCACGCGAGGGGGTCGTCGACGTACCCGCCGCGGCGAAGGCCGGTACCACGGTCACCATCTGGGTCGACGGGGATGGCGCTGTCACAACGCGACCGCTCGCCGACGTCGACGTCGCCCGAGCCATCGGCTACAGCGTTCCGACATTCGTCGGAACCTCGGCGCTGGCGATCTTCGGCTACCTCGGGGTGCGCCGGGTGCTCGACCGGAGCCGGATGCGCCGCTGGGCAGCGGACCGGGCGGTCGTCGAGCACGTGTGGTCGCGCAAGGTCCCGTGAGGGCCGTGGCCGGCCGACTGGCGCCGACGCACCGGGGACCGAGGGGGCGTCGTGGCCATTGATGCCGCTGGTCGGGGGGCGGTCCTGAGCGCGGTGCTTCACTCGGCGGTGTCGGTCTGCCTGTTGGTCGCCGCCTACTACGCGGCGCCCCTGGACCGTCCACTGGACCGGGGCACCGGTCTGCTGTTCGGCGGGGCCCTCCTGCTGTTCGCGGTGCTCGTCGCGCACCAGGTGAGGGGCATCCTGCGGTCGCGACGGCCGAGACTTCGAGCCATCCGAGCTCTGATCGTGGGTGTTCCGCTGCTGATCGTGGTGTTCGCCGCGACCTACTGCACGGTGGACGCCCAGCAGGCAGGAGCGTTCAGCGAACCGCTGAGCCGGACGGACGGGCTGTACTTCACGGTGACCGTCTTCGCGACGGTCGGCTTCGGGGACATCACCCCGATCTCGCAGCTGGCGCGTGTCCTCGTCACCACCCAGATGCTCGTCGGCCTGCTCACGGTCGGTGTGATCGCGAAGGTCGTCTTCGGGGCAGTGCAGGTGGCTGAGAGCCGGCGGTCCCAGCAGCGGCCCACGTCGACCAGCGCGGCGCTGGCCGAGGAACCGTGACGCTTCTCCGGGCCCGCGCCCGGTCCTCGAGAATCACGCCTGGGGCGTGGCAGCGCGGGCGGTCGAGCGACCGGCTTCCGCGGATGGCCGACGGCGATCCTGACGAGGAGCGCTGGGCTTGCGTTCGAGACTGCCCGCCAGCGCGATCGCCCAGCGCGCCGTCGGGTCGACGTCGACGAGCAGAGCCTTGACCAGGAGGGTCAGCGGGATCGCCAGCAGTGCCCCCAGCGGACCCAGCAGCCACGCCCAGAAGATCAGGGCAAGGAACGTGGTCGTCATCGCCAGGCCGACCGAGTCACCGACGAATCGCGGCTGGATGAGCGACTGGATGACGAAGTTCAGCACGCAGTACACGCCGATGACCAGCAGCATCTCCGAGACCCCACCGCTCAGCAGAGCCAGCAGGGCGGGCGGGACGAGACCGATGATGAAGCCGACATTGGGGATGAAATTGGTGAGGAAGCTGAGTGCCCCCCACAGCACCGGGAGAGGAACCCCGATGACCGCCAGCGCCGCTCCGTCGAGGACGCCGACGATCAGCCCGAACACGGTGGTGACGACCAGATAGGTGCGGGTTCCCCTCGCGAAGGAGCGCAGCGCCCGCTCGAGGTTCGGGCGGTCGCCTGCGACGGCCGCGAGCCGCTCGTCCATCCCGCCCGACTCGACGCTCAGGAACAGCAACAGGCAGAGCAGGAACACCAGGGACGACACCGCTCCCGACAGGCCGGCGAGAAATGCGCCGATCACGGCCACGAGCTTCGCGGGATCGATCGAGCTGACCGCCTGCTGCAACTGCCCGGGGTCGACGCCGAACTGCCCCAGACTGCCCGCCAGTGACTGCAGGAGATCGTCGGCCCGGTCGGCGTACTGCGGGAGCAGGGCGGCGAGACGGGCGATCGACACCACGATCACCAGCGCGAACAGGAGCAGCAGACCGACCACGAGGACCACCAGCACGAGCGTGGTCAGCCAGCCCGGCCAGCCGCGTCGACGCAGCCAGGACTGCACCGGGCTGATGGCGATCACGATGATCAGCGCCAGGAAGACCGGGCCGACGAGCCAGGCGGTGAAGTAGAGGCCGGCGAGCACGAGGAAGCCCGACGCAGAGCCGACGAGCATGACCAGGGCCCTGGGCAGGACCGGCCGCACTGGAAGAGCTCGTGCGTCCGGCGCACCGGGCTCGACCTGCGCCAGGAGATCCGCGGCCGGTAAGCCATCGGCCTCGGCACGCTCGCCCCGCCCTGACTCCGGCCCGGCCGTCACAGGTGTCGTCATGCGGCGACGCTAGGAGGGTCGCGACGAACCCGGCTCACCCTCGGAAGGTGGGGAGCGGGGCAACGAACAGCGCGACCGACCTGGTCGCCATCAGCTCACCTGTG
>JAOPUS010000335.1 GCA_025963345.1 Blastococcus sp.
CGGCGCAGCACGATGTGGCTGACCCTCATCAGCACGGAGGAGACGGTGGCCCCGAAGACGGCCCTGGTGAGCAGCATAGCGCCCGGCCCGATCCGCGAGAGCAAGAAGCCCATGGCGCCGGGTACGAACAGCGCCAGCAACGGCGCCTTGCGCTTGTTGGTCACCGACAGCACCCGCGGCAGGTAGCCGGCCCGCGAGAGGGCGAACGTCTGCCGGGAGTAGGCGTAGATGATCGAGAAGAAGCTGGCCACCAGGCCGAACAGGCCCGCGTAGTTGACCACCCGGGTGAGCCCGTCGGAGGCGCCCGAAGCGGCCAGCGCGTCGACCGGCGGGTTCCCCGACTCCGCGATCAGCGCCGAACCGCCCGCCCCCGGGGTGAAGACGAGCATGAGGACGGCGAGGACGACGAGCACGCCCATGGCGGCGACGATGCCCCGTGGCATGGCGCGGGCCGGGTCACGGGCCTCCTCCGCGGCGAGCGGGACGCTCTCCACGGCCAGGAAGAACCAGATCGCGAACGGGAATGCCGCCCAGATGCCGAGCAGCCCGTACGGCAGGAAGTCCGAGGCGCCGACGGCGTCGGTGGGAGCGATGTCGAGCAGGTTCCCCGAGTCGAACTGCGGGATCGCGCCGACCAGGAAGACCACCAGACCCAGCAGCGCGATCACCGTGACGACGAACATCGCCTTGAGCGCCTCACCGACCCCGAGCAGGTGGATGCCGATGAAGAGCGCGTAGACGGCGAGGTAGACCCACCAGCCGTCGGTGATGCCGAACAACCCGAGCGACTCGACGTAGGCGCCGATGAAGGTGGCGATGGCGGCGGGGGCGATCGCGTACTCGATGAGCACCGCCACCCCGGTGGCGTAGCCACCCCAGGGCCCGAGCGCCCGGCGGGCGAAGGTGTAGCCGCCACCGGCGGTCGGCAGCGCCGAGCCGAGCTCGGCCAGCCCGAAGACCATCGCCGTGTACATGACGGCCATGAGCACCGTCGCGATCAGGAGCCCGCCGAAGCCGCCCTCGGCCAGCCCGAAGTTCCACCCCGCGTAGTCGCCGGAGATGACCGCCGACACCCCGAGGCCGGCCAGCAGCAGCCACCCCGCCGAGCCGCTGCGCAGCTGCCGCTTCTGGTGGTAGCCGGCGTCGACGTTCTCGGCCTCCACCCCTGCGTGGTGGGAGCCCGGGCGGGTGATCTGCGGATCCGCGGTCATGGCGGCGCCTTCCGGTCGCCCCCACGGGGTCGGGAGGTGCCAGCTTGGCCGAGATCAGAGCGCCGGGCAACGCCCTGCGGCAGGTCGGAACACGCTGTTCACGCGCCCGCGATCAGTGGCCGGCGGCCCCCGGCACGAGCAGCTGCAGATCGCGCACGTAGACGCCGGTGCCGTGCCCGAAGCCGGACACCACCGGCTGGAGCCGCCCGCCGACGGTCGCCACAGCCCGGTCGAGCAGGGTGCGCGGTCGCGGCATCCGCACCCGCTCGCCGGAGACGGTGAGCACGAGGACGGCGGCGACGAGTGCCATGACCGCGACCGAGCCGACCGCAACGGGGAGACCGGCGGACTCGGCGAGCAGGCCGATCGCGGGCGGGCCACCGAGGAGGCCCGTGTAGCCGACCGTGGTGGCCAGCGCGATGCCCCGCGCGCCACCGAGCAGGCCGGCGCGGCTGATCGCCAACGGGAAGACGTTGGCGAGCCCCAGGCCGACGAGCACGAATCCGGCAAGGGCGACCGCCAGGGACGACGTCGTCACTGCCGCGACGGCACCCGCCGCGGCCAGCACCGCACCGCCCACGAGCAGCCGCCGCTCCCCCATCGCCAGCAGCAGCCGGCCGCCGACCAGGCGGCCGCAGGCCATGGCAAGGGAGAAGCCGGCGTACCCCGCGGCGGCCACGGTGGCCGGCGCGCCGAACTGCTCGCGCAACAGCAGCGCGCCCCAGTCGGTCAGCGCGCCCTCACCGAAGGCGGTGCAACCCGCGATCGCGCCGAGCACCACGAGCACCGCAGTCGGCCTGCGAGTCGCCCCGCCGGGGAGCCGGTGCACGGCCGGGGCCGCGGTGCGGCGGCCCGCGCCGACGAGGGCCGGCAGCGCCCAGGCGGTGACGAACAGCCCCGCCGCGGCGACCAGCGACAGGTGCGCGGCCACGCCGAGCACCGACGAGACCGCGCCGCCCACCAGCGCCCCGGCCAGGCCGCCGAGGCTGAAGCCGGCGTGCAGTCCGGACAGGATCGGCCGGCCGACGCGCTCCTCCACCTGCACCCCGACGGCATTGGCCGCGACGTTGACCATGCCGGTCGCGGCACCGAAGAGGAACAGCGCGGCGCACAGCGCCGGGACCGAGGACACCAGCCCCGGCAGCAGGGCGCCCGCCGAGACGGCGACCGCGCCGACTGCGCTCACCGGCCCGGCGCCGAAGCGGGCGCACCAGGCACCGGTGAAGCGCATGCAGACGAGGGCGCCGAGGGACAGGCAGAGCAGCGCGATCCCGAGCGTGCTGTGGCCAGCACCCACGTGGGCGGCGACGTCGGGCACGCGGGCCGCCCAGCTGCCGAACACGGCCCCGTCGAGGACGAAGAGGGCGGTGACGGCGGCGCGCAGGCGGGCGACGGACGGTGGGGGTACGCGACTACCGACCGACCGGACCAGACCGGAGACGGGCATGCGGGCGCGCGGCAAGGAAGAAAGGGTGGGCACGGGGACCTCTCAGAGAAGACGCCGGCCACTCGCGTCTTCGAGATGTGGCCACGGGGGTGGGGGAAGAGCACACGACCTCGGGCACCCGTCTTCAACGGTGACAGCCCTTCGCGGACTCCGTCACCCCACACGCCCGGGAACCGGCGTGAGTGTGCCCACTCCCCCGCCCCACCGGCCTCAGCTGCTGCGCCAGCCGCCTTCCGTCGCGTTGCCCTCCGGCCGGGAGCCGAAGACGTTGCCCTCCGTCGGCGGCACCCGGTCGTTCGCGATCGCCATCCGCTGCAGAAGCGGCCCGACCAGGAAGTCGTAGACCCCCGGCAGCAGCCTGAACCCGGCCGTGATCAGCGGGTTGAACAGCCCCGCCTGGACGATGCGACGGGGCTTGTCCAGCGTGCCGAGCACCGTCCGGGCCACCCGCTGTGGGGAGTAGACCGGCGGCGGCGGCCGCCCCGTGCTGCCCGTCCAGGACGCCGCCTGGAAGTAGATCGGGGTGTCGACGCCACCGGGCTGGACGGCGGAGATCGAGATGCCGGGTTCGTCCCGGGTCTCCTGCTGCAGCACCCGGACGAGGCCGAGCTGGCCCCACTTGGCCGTCACGTAGCTGCCCATGAGCGGCGCAGCGACCGACCCCAGTAGCGAGTTGACGACGACGAGGTGCCCCGCGCCCTGCTTCCGGAAGACCGGCAGGACGACGCGGGCCACGTTCGCGGTGCCGTGGATGGCGACGTCGACGACGGTCTCGAAGACCTCGCGAGGCAGCTCCTCGATGCGGCCGTAGGCCATCACCTGCGCGGCATGCACGATGGCATCGATCCGGCCGAACTGCCCGACGGCGGCGTCCACGGCCGCGCGGACGGCGTCCTCGTCGGTGACGTCGGCGGGGCGCACGACCACCTCGGCGGCTCCGGCGGCGCGGGCCTCGGTGGCGGCCTCCTCCAGCGGCTCGCGGCCACGGGCCACCAGCACCAGCCGGGCGCCGCGGCCGGCGAGCTGGATCGCGGTCGCGCGTCCGATGCCGCTGGAGGCGCCGGTGATCAGGACGGTCTCGGGCGATCCGGGATGGGACGGTGTCGGCACGGGCTCAGCTCCTCGGGGCGGTGCAAGGACGGCGTCTCGCCGGCCCCGCCTCCGCTCGGCGTCGACGCTGGCCTACCCGGGGGCGCCCGCGCTCATGCCGGAGGCGCGGCGTCCATCCGGTCGAGCTGGGCCAGCAGCCAGCCGGGGCCGGCGACCGGGGTGCCCGGCGGCAGCCGTGCGCGCAGGCCGCGGTCGGCGGTCACCACCAGCCTGGGGATTTCTTCGGCGGCGAGCTCTTCGGCGCACTCCACCACGGCGTCGTCCCCACTCCCGGGCGCGCGCACCACCCGGACGCCGTCGGGCGCGGGTACGTCCCGTGCCTTGCCCTCGACCACCGCGACCACCTCGGTGCAGGTCACCGGCG
>JAOPUS010000337.1 GCA_025963345.1 Blastococcus sp.
CGGGTCCAGCCCGATCGCGGCGGACAGGTCGGGATCGGAGCCCGCGAGCAGCAGCCCGGTGATGAGCAGGACCACCGGGGCGAGCGCGCCGCCGAGCGTCGTCCAGCCGACGACACCCCGGGTGGAGGCATGCCGGGGCAGGTAGCGGGAGTAGTCGGCGGCGGCGTTGACCCAGCCGAAGCCATAGCCGGTCATCACGAAGACGAGCGCACCGATGAACACCGCGGCCGAGCCCGACTGCGCCGAGGAGACCGCCGACCAGTCGATCTCCGAGGCGACCAGCGCGATGTAGACGACGGTCAGCATGCCGGTGACCACGGTGATCACCGCCTGCATGCGCATGATCAGGTCGAAGCCGAGGATGCCGCCGCCCACCACGAGGGCGGCGACGACGAGAAGGGCCACGACCTTGGTGGCCGTGCCGCCGCTCCAGCCGAGCTGGGTGAACACCGTCGAGGTCGCCAGCGTGGCCAGCGAGACGAGCACGGTCTCCCAGCCGACGGTGAGCACCCAGGACAGCACCGCGGGGACCCGGTTGCCATTGACGCCGAAGGCGGCCCGGCTGAGCACCAGCGTCGGTGCGGAGCCGCGCTTGCCGGCGATCGCGACGAAGCCGCAGAGCAGGAACGAGACGGTGATCCCGATGATGCCGGCGACGACTGCCTGCCAGAACGAGATGCCGAAGCCGAGCAGGAACGAGCCGTAGGCCAGGCCGAGGACGCTGACGTTGGCCCCGAACCACGGCCAGAACAGCTGGCCGGGCGTGCCCTTGCGCTCGGACTCGGCGATGACGTTGAGCCCGTTGGTCTCGACGGTGACCCGGGGCGTGGGCACCTCCAGCCCCCAGTCCACCGCGCCGGGATTCGACTGCTGCGTCATGGCGGTCCGTCCTTCGGTCGGGGGCTCCCTCTGTCGCGTCCGGAGCCCCGCTCTCGCGCGGCACATTAGCCGCGTCCCGGACCCCGCCTCGGACAGGCACGGGACCGGTGACCCATCCGTGATCTTGCTGTGGTTAGGTGAGCCTTACCTGACTCTGAAGGAGCACTCATGTCCGTCCGTCCCGCCGTCCGAGGTGCCGCCGTCCTGGCCGCCGCCGCTCTGCTCGCCACCGGCTGCAGCTCCGATGACAGGCAGGGCACCGGCGCGACGGCGTCGTCGTCGGGTGCCTTCCCCGTGACCGTCGGCACGGCCTTCGGGGATGTCACCGTCGAGGAGGAGCCGGTCCGTGTCGTCGCCCTCGGCTGGTCCGACGCCGAGACGGCGCTCGCCCTGGGTGTCCAGCCGGTCGGTGCCAGCGACTGGCTGGGCTTCGGCGGCGAGGGCGTCGGACCCTGGGCCGACGGGCTGTACGACGAGTCGCCGGAGATCATCGAGACGATGGAGCCGAGCTTCGAGGCGATCGCCGCCCTGGAGCCCGACCTCATCCTCGACACCCGCTCCGACGGCACGCAGACGCGCTACGACCTGCTGAGCGAGATCGCCCCGACCATCGGCCTGCCCGAAGGCGTGGACGCGTGGCAGACCACCTGGCAGCAGCAGCTCGAGTCGGTCGGGCAGGCCCTGGGCAGGACCGAGGAGGCCGGGGAGCTGGCGGCCGAGGTGGCGCAGGCCTTCGAGGACGCCGCTGCGGCGCACCCGGAGTTCGAGGGCACGGAGATCGCGGTCGGGGCCTACACGTCCGAGGGGTTCGGCGCCTACGTCCGCGGCGACAACCGGGTCGACTTCATGGAGCAGATCGGCTTCACGAACACGCCGGCGATCCAGGACCTGGCGGGGGAGAACTTCTACGTGCCGGTCAGCGACGAGCACGTGTCCCTCCTGGACGCGCCACTCACCGTCGTCTTCCCGATCTTCGTCGACGCCGGCGCGATCACCTCCCATCCGCTCTGGCGGACCCTGGGTTCGGTGCAGCAGGGCCACGCCGTCGTGATGGACGACGAACAGCTGGTCAGCGCCTTCTCCAGCGGATCGGCCCTGGGCACCCTGTACGCCCTTGAGAACACCGTCCCGCTGTTCGCCGCCGCCCTGTAGGCGTCAGGTGTCGAGGGGGCTCGGCGCACCTGGGGACGGCACGTGGTCCCGGTCTCGTCCGGAGGACGACGAGGTACTCAGCCCAGGAGTCGGCCGGTCCGGTCGACGTCCCAGGTCCGGGCCGCCGCCACCAGGCGGTCGACCAGGCCGGAGAGCAGCGCCGCACCCTCCGCGGCCGACGCCCCCGCCGGGTCGCCGAGGACGCCGGTCGGGCTCACGCCCCGCACGCCCTCGGCCCTCAGCCGGGGCAGGAGGTCACCGATCGGCGTCCTCACGCCGGGAACGGCGCGGTCCCCCAGCACCCACTCCGGTTCCACGTGCAACATCAGTGACGTCTCGGTCCGCCCGGCATGGGCGTCCCCGCCGGGAACGCCGCAGGGGAACCAGGCGACGTCCCGCCCCTCGGCCCGGAGCAGAGGGACGGCGGACCGCAGGGCGTCGAGGTTGCCGCCGTGGCCGTTCACCACCAGGACGCGACCGGCCCAGCGGCAGGCGGAGCGGCCGTACTCGACGAGCAGGCCGGTCAGCGCCTCGGTGCCGATGGAGACCGTGCCGGGGAACCCCTCGTGCTCGCCACTGGCCCCGTAGGCCAGCGGCGGTGCGAGCAGGACGCCGTCCAGCGACGCCACGGCCGCCTCGGCCGCGGCGCAGGCGACCGATGTGTCGGTGCCCAGCGGCAGGTGGTGGCCGTGCTGCTCGACCGACCCCAGGGGGACGACGAGCACCGGCGCCTCGGGGAGCTCCGGCCAGACGGAGCCGGCCAGGGAGGTCACCGCGGGAGCCTATGGCCCCCGTGCAGGTCCCACCGCGGCCCCGTCCCGGGTCCCACCCTGAGCTTGCGAAGGGTGGGGAGGACGGGGTCCTTCTTCACTCCGTGGTGCGGAAGACCCGGGCCGCCATCGAGATGAGACCGAGGGTGATGACGGCGACGGCGAGCAGTTGCACGCCGATCGGCACCTCCCAGCCGAACCAGGTGAGGACCGGGACGAGCCGCTCCTGCTCGGCGGCGGTCAGGTTCAGCTGCCCGAGGGTGAAGTGGCGCATGGGCTGGACGACGTAGGTGAGCGGGTTCAGCCGGGTGAGCACCGCCAACCACTCGGGCAGCCCGGAGATCGGGAAGAGCGACCCCGACAGGAACATCATGGGCATGATCAGCAGCTGGCTGATCGGCATGGCCGCCTGGATCGTCTTGATCCGGGTCGACAGCAGGACGCCGAGCGCCGTGAGCAGCAGGGCGCCGAGGAACAGACAGCCGATCAGCTCCAGCAGCAGCACCGGCGAGTAGGGGATGCCGACGGTGCCGACCAGCGCCAGGAGCACGAGGCTCTGCCCGGTCGCGACGATGGCGCCGCCGAGGCACTTGCCCCAGATGATCGAGGCGCGGGAGATCGGGGCGACCATCATCTCGCGCAGGAAGCCGAACTCCCGGTCCCAGACCAGCGAGATGCCGGCGAAGGCCGCGGTGAACAGGACCGAGGTCGCCAGCACACCGGGGAAGAGGAACGTCCGGAAGCTGGTGCCGCCGCCGGTGTTCACGATGCTGCCGAGCCCGGTGCCCATCACGAAGATGAACAGCAGCGGCTGCAGCAGCATGGTCACCATGCGGGCCTTGTCCTGCTTGAAGCGCAGCAGCTCGCGCCGCGTGACCACCCAGGTGGCGCGCAGCTGATGGGTCATGTCGCTGCGGACCTCCGGCAGGAGGTCGACGGGCGGCCCGACGGCGGCCGCGCGGTCGGTCGTGTCTCGGGATGTCACTGTCATCGCCTCCCGGCGAACGGGGGCACGAACTTCTGCGGCCCCTCGGAGTCACGGATGGTGCGGCCGGTGTAGGTCATGAACACGTCGTCGAGGCTGGGCCGGGTGACGGTCACCGACCGGATGCCGACGCCGAGCTCGGTGAACAGCCGCGGCACGACCTGGGCGCCGTCGGCCACGGCGATCGTCACCTGCCCCTCGTGCACGCCGGCCTCGACGCCGAGCCGCTCGCGCACACGGGCGATGGCGAGCTCGTCGTCGTCGGTGCGCAGGGCGATCCGGTCGGTGCCGATGCTGGACTTCAGTGCCTCCGGGGTGTCCTCGACGGCGATCTCACCGTGGTCCATGATCGCGATCCGGTCGCAGTGCTCGGCCTCGTCCATGTAGTGCGTGGTCACGAAGACGGTGATCTCGGTGCGCTGGCGGAGGTCGTGCAGGTAGTCCCAGATCGCCGCCCGGGTCTGCGGGTCCAGGCCGATCGTGGGCTCGTCCAGGAAGAGCACCTGCGGGGCGTGCACCAGGCCGCGGGCGATCTCCAGCCGGCGCTTCATGCCGCCGGAGAACTTCATCACCGCGTCCGAGCGCCGGTCGGCCAGCGCGACCATCTCCAGGACCTCGTCGATCCGGCGTCGGGCGTCGGCGCGGCCGAGCCCGTAGAGGTCGGCGTGGAACCGCAGGTTCTGCTCGGCGGTCAGCTGCAGGTCCAGGGTCTGCTGCTGGAAGACCAGCCCGATCCGGCGCCGGACCTGGTCGCGCTCGCGGACGACGTCGAAGCCGGCGACCCGCGCCGTGCCGGAGGTGGGGTTGCGGATGGTGCAGAGCATCTCGATGGTCGTGGACTTCCCGGCGCCGTTGGGGCCGAGGAAGCCATAGGTCTGGCCGGCCTCGACGCGCAGGTCGATGCCGCGGACCGCCTCGACGGCACTGTCGCCGGACTTGTAGGTCTTGGTCAGCCCGTGGACCTCGATCGCAGGCCCTCTAACGGCGTTAGACACGCAGGACACAGTCCTCTAACGCCGTTAGGGTGTCAAGCGTGATTGCTGACAGCGCAACCGTGCGGGCCCCGGTGTCCCGCGAGTCGGTCGTGCAGGCCGCGCTCGCGCTGCTGGCCGACGGCGGCCTGGAGTCGGTCTCCTTCCGCCGGATCGCGAAGGCACTCGGGGTCTCCGGTCCGACGCTCTACTGGCACGTCGAGAACAAGCGCCAGCTCATGGACCTGATGGCCGAGGAACTGGTGCGCCGGACCGGCAGCGCCTACGCCGGACCGGCACACGGACAGCCGTGGTGGGACTGGCTGCGGGCCGACGCCCAGCGGATGTTCGACGCGCTGATCGCCACGCGGGACGCACCGCGCGTGCTGGCCGGGAACCGACCCAGCCCGGATGCCTTCACCGACATCGAACGGGTGCTCGGCGTACTCGTCGACGCCGGGATGACGCCCGGCGACGCCCAGCAGGCATTGTTCGCGATCGGGGCCTACGTCATCGGCAGCGCTACCGAGTGGCAGGCCGAGGCAGACCGGGCGATGGCCCAGCCGCTGCCGGACCCCTCCGACGAGCACCTGAACACGCTGCGGGCAGGGGCGCTGGGCGGGCAGCCGCTCCTCCTGCAGGCGATGACCGAGCGGCTCGCGCGGCCCCACTCGTCGTCCTTCGCGTTCGGACTGGACCTGCTGATCGACGGCCTCCGCGCCCGGTACGCGCCGCAGAGCTGAACCCGACTCCGGATCAGGCGGTGGGCGAACCCTCGAGCCGCTCAGCCGCGGGGGCGCCGGCCTGGGCCGGGATCCGGGCGGTCAGTGCGGCGACGGAGCCCGGCAGCGAGGCGGCGCACCGGTCGGCCGGCTCGGGGCGGGCGAACAGATAGCCCTGGGCCTGGGCGCAGTCGAGCTTGCGCAGCGCCTGCCGCTGGTCCTCGGTCTCGACACCCTCGGCCACGACGTCGAGGCCGAGGGTGCGGGCCAGCTCGACGATCGAGGTGATCAGCGTGGTCGCCGAGCGCCCGCTCGGCAGGTCGCTGACGAAGCTGCGGTCGATCTTGATGATGTCGGCCGGCAGGTGCCGGAGGTAGGACAGTCCCGAGAAGCCGGTGCCGAAGTCGTCGATCGCGATCCGGATACCGAGTCGCCGGAGGGCCTCCAGCTGGGCGACGACGGCATCGACGTCCCGCACGAGGACGCCCTCGGTCACTTCGAGGGTCAGCTGCCCGGCGGGGAAGCCGGTCTCCTCCAGCGCCGCGACGACGTCGGCGACGACGTCCCCGTCCTGGAACTGGCGCGGGGAGAGGTTCACGGCCATGCGCAGGGGCGTGCCGGTTCCGGCCGTCCACTCGGCGCCCTGGCGGAGGGCCTCGCGCAGCACCCAGCGGCCGATGCCGGTGATCGCGCCGGTCTCCTCCGCGAGCGGGATGAACTCCACGGGCGGCACGAGGCCGCGGTCGGGATGGTTCCAGCGGACCAGGGCTTCGAAGCCCGTCGTCCGCCCGTCGGTGAGCCGCACGGTGGGCTGATAGTGGACCGCGAGCTGGCCGGAGGCTGCGGCGTCGGCGAGGTCCTGTGCCAGGTCGGCACGGCGGCGGGCGGCCTCGGCCATGCCGTCGGCGTAGGCGACCATCCGGTTCTTGCCCTGCGCCTTGGCCAGGTACATCGCGAGGTCGGCGTTGCGCAGCAGGGCACCGGCGGTACGGTCCCCGCCGTCGTCGGAGGAGGCGACGCCGACGCTGCCGTGCACGGTCACGGTCCCGTCGTCCAGCGCGACCGGGACGGCGAGGGAGACCAGCACCCGCTCGCCGACGGCCTTCGCGACGTCCGGGCCGCCGTTCACCACGACCGCGAACTCGTCGCCGCCGATGCGGGCGACGACGTCGCCGGGACGCACGCAGGCGCGCAGCCGCTCGGCGAGGACGAGGAGGAGTTCGTCGCCGGCGGCGTGCCCACGGCTGTCGTTGACACCCTTGAAGTCGTCGAGGTCGATGAACAGCACGCTCACCGATCCGCCGCGCTGCAGTACCCGGTGGGTGATCTCCTCGAGCAGCGTCCGGTTGGCCAGCCCGGTGAGCGGGTCACTGAGGACCTGGTCCTCGTTGAGCCGCCAGGCAGCCAGGTGGGTGATGCTCGCCGCGAGCACGAACGCCGCATGGATGCCGGCCCAGAGCCAGGGGTTGTGCTGCGCGTCGTGGCTGTACACGGCGTCCGGGTACATGGTGCCGAAGACGCCGTGGTGGACCGTGACCACGACCAGGGCGACGCCGTACGGGATCCAGTCCTGGTACAGCGAGACGACGCCGATCATCACGAAGAAGACGAAGTGTGCCTCGGTGACCCCGCCCCAGAGGTGCACGAGCGCGACCGAGGCCGCCATCAGGCTCACGGTGGTGGCCGCGGCCTGGCCCTTGCGGCCGATGGAGGGGACGCCGGCCAGGGCGACCGGCCCGGCGACGGCCACGAGAATGGCGACGGCGGCCGGCTGCCCGTAGCCCCGCATCCAGCCGAAGAGCACGAGCAGGGCGGCCGAGGCCAGGCAAAGCTTGACGATCGCCCGGTGCCGCCGTTGCCAGACGGCTTCGGGCAGCAGGCGACCCTCGGGGAGCAGGCGCACGGCCCGATTCCTGAGCTCGAGGATCACAGCTCGAAGATCGGCTCGTTCCGGAACTTCCTGGAGCCCGGCATTCCGGGCCTGCCCCCAACGAGGGGATTCAGCCCACCCGCGCGGGCCTCAGCGCAGGTCGAGCCCCGCCAACGGCGACTCGTCGCAGATCTTCGCCGGCGGGATGCTCGGCATCCCGAGCAGCGTCGGCTGGCCACGGACCGGGCCCTTGTGCGAGTGGTCGATGTGGCTCTTCGGGGTGACCAGCTCCAGGTCCCGGGCGGCCAGCGCCGTCTCGCCGTAGCCCTGGACGCACTCGGGGTCGGGCCCGTCGAGCGGCAGACCGGTGAAGAACTTCGCCGCCATGCAGCCGCCGCGGCAGGCGTCGAAGTGGGCGCACTTGGTGCACGCACCACCGGTCTGGGGGTTGCGCAGGTCGGCAAAGAGCTCCGACTGCTGCCAGACCCGCTGGAAGCCGCCCTCGCTGCGGACGTTGCCGGCGAGGAAGTTCTCGTGGATGGCGAACGGGCAGGCGTAGACGTCCCCGACCGGATCGATCAGGCAGACCACGCGGCCGGCGCCGCAGAGGTTCAGCCCGGGCAGGGCCTCCCCGAACGCCGACAGGTGGAAGAAGGAGTCACCCGTGAGCACGTTGTCGCCATTGGCGAGCAGCCAGTTGTACAGATCGCGCTGCTGCGCCTGCGTGGGGTGCAGCTGGTCCCAGACGTCGGCCCCCC
>JAOPUS010000359.1 GCA_025963345.1 Blastococcus sp.
TCGGCATCGGCATGACCATGCAGAACCTCGTGCTGGCCGTGCAGAACACCGTCGCCGCCAGCGACCTGGGGGCGGCGAGCTCGGCGGTCGCCTTCTTCCGCAGCCTCGGCGGCACCATCGGTGTGTCCGTGCTCGGTGCGGTGCTGAGTACCCACGTGGGCGACCTGATCGTGAAGGGGCTGGCTGCGATCCCGGGCGCCTCAGCCGCGGCCGCGGCCTCCGCATCCGGCAGTGTCGGCCTGGCCGACTTCACCGACGCCCCGCCGGTCATCCGGAACCTCATCCGGGTGTCCTACGGGGATGCGACCGGGCGGATCTTCCTGATCTCGGCGATCGTCGCGGCGATCGCCGTGGTCGCCATCCTGTTCATCCGGGAGATCGCCCTGCGGACCCACAGCGGCAGCGAGCGGCTGCAGGCCGAGTCGGTCACTGCCGGCTGATCCCTGCCCGACGACGACGGCCCGCTTCCCTTCGGGGAGGCGGGCCGTCGTCGTCGGTGGGTCACTCCAGTGCGGCGTCCAGGGTGATGTCCACGCCGGCCAGGGCCTTGCTGACCGGGCAGCCGGCCTTCGCCTCCTGCGCGGCCTTCTCGAACTCGGCGGCGTCGAGGCCGTCCACCCGGCCACGGACGGTCAGTTTGATCCCGGTGATCATGAACCCGCCGCGCTCCTTGTCGGGGCCGAAGCCGACGTCGGCGGTCACGTCCAGGCTCTGCGGGGTGCCGCCGGCCTTGGCGATCCCTCCGGAGAACGCCATGGCGTAGCAGGATGCGTGCGCCGCGGCGATCAGTTCCTCCGGGCTGGTGCTGCCGTCGGCCTGGTCGGCCGTCCGCTTCGGCCAGGAGACGTCGAAAGTGCCCAGGCCGGAGCTGGCCAGCTCTGTCCGTCCGGAGCCGTCCTGCAGGGTGCCGTTCCAGGCTGTGCGTGCGGTGCGAGTGGGCATGGGCGCCTCTTCCGGAGCCGTGGCCGCCCGCTGTTGGACGGCGCTCTGTGCTGCCCTACCCGGTCGAGTTGCGCACTACCGTCCCCGAGGAGATGTCAGGCGTCGGCGACGGGGGTGCTGACCCGCTCGGTCAACAGGCGGAGCTTCGTCTTCAGGTCGTCGAACTCGCCGGTGTCGAAGCCGATCGCCCCGATCATCTCCTCGGAGATGGCGAACGCCTTCTCGCGCAGGGCGCGCCCTTCGTCGGTCAGCGCGATGGAGACCGAGCGCTCGTCCTCGACGCGCCGGTGCCGGGTGACCAGTCCGGCGGCGGTGAGCCGCTTGAGCAGCGGGGAGAGCGTGCCGCTGTCGAGCGCGAGCCGCGATCCGAGCTGCCCCACGGTCTGGTGGTCGGTCTCCCAGAGCAGCATCATGACCAGGTACTGGGGATAGGTCAGACCGAGCACGTCGAGCATGGGCCTGTAGCGCGCAGTCACTGCCCGTGACGCGGCGTACAGCGCGAAGCACAGCTGGTCGTCGAGCGCCACGCTCGGCGCCGGCAGGGCGGTCATGCCAGAAGTCTAGAACTTCCGGTCCCGGCGGCTGCGGCGTCGCCTTCCCCGCGCTCGACGGCCCGGCGAGTGGACTTCCCAGGGTTGAGTGGAACACACTCAACCCTGATTCCGTTGCACCCTGTGATCACGCGACCGGTAGCCGCCGGCCGCCCCCAGCCGAGAGGACGCGCGCCCCCGCCCATGGAGAGCAAGCTCACGACCCGTTCGCAGGAAGCCATTGCCGCCGCCCAGCGGCTTGCCGTGGACCGCGGCCAGGCAGCGCTCGAACCGCTGCACCTGCTGGCCGCGCTGCTCGAGCAGACCGACGGCATCGCCGGGCCGCTGCTCAAGGCGGTCGGCGCCGACCCGGCCGACGTGCGCGCGAAGGCCGAGGCGGCCCTGCGTCGCATGCCCAGCGTGAGCGGCGCGACGGTGTCGGCCCCTTCGCCGTCCCGTGAGCTGCTCCGGGTGATCAACGCGGCCGGGGAGCAGGCCAGCGCTCTGGGCGACGAGTACGTCTCGACCGAGCACCTGCTGGTCGGGCTGGCCGGGTCCGACGGCGAGGCCGGGAGCGTCCTCGTCGGCGCCGGCGTGACCCGCGACACCCTGCTGGCCGCCTTCCGCACCGTGCGCGGCAACCGGAAGGTCACCACGCCCGACCCGGAGGGCACCTTCCAGGCGCTGGAGAAGTACGCCGTCGACCTCACCCAGCGGGCCCGGGACGGCAAGATCGACCCGGTCATCGGCCGGGACACCGAGATCCGCCGCGTCGTCCAGGTGCTGTCCCGGCGGACCAAGAACAACCCGGTGCTGATCGGGGAGCCCGGCGTCGGCAAGACCGCCATCGTCGAGGGGCTGGCCCAGCGGATGGTCGCGGGTGACGTGCCGGAGAGCCTGAAGGGCAAGCGCCTCATGGCGCTGGACCTCGGCTCCATGGTGGCCGGAGCCAAGTACCGCGGTGAGTTCGAGGAGCGGCTCAAGGCCGTCCTGCAGGAGATCACCGACGCCGAGGGGCAGATCGTCACGTTCATCGACGAGCTGCACACGATCGTCGGCGCCGGTGCAACCGGTGATTCCGCGATGGACGCCGGCAACATGATCAAGCCGATGCTCGCCCGCGGTGAGCTGCGCATGGTCGGGGCCACCACCCTGGACGAGTTCCGCCAGCACATCGAGAAGGACGCGGCGCTGGAGCGCCGCTTCCAGCAGGTGTTCGTGGGCGAGCCCTCGGTCGAGGACACGATCGGCATCCTGCGCGGGCTCAAGGAGCGCTACGAGGTGCACCACGGCGTCCGGATCACCGACACCGCCATCGTCGCCGCCGCGACCCTGTCCGACCGGTATGTCACGGCCCGCTTCCTCCCGGACAAGGCGATCGACCTGGTCGACGAGGCGGCCAGCCGGCTGCGGATGGAGATCGACAGCCGCCCCGTCGAGGTCGACGAGGTCGAGCGCGCGGTCCGCCGGATGGAGATCGAGGAGATGGCCCTGACCAAGGAGGACGACGAGTCCTCGCTGGCGCGGCTGGCCGCCCTCCGCGAGGACCTCGCCAACCGGCGTCAGGAGCTGGCCGAGCTGACGTTCCGCTGGCAGCAGGACAAGACCGCCATCGAGCGCATCCAGCGGATCAAGGAGGAGCTCGAGACCGTCCGGCTCGACGCCGAGCGGGCCGAGCGGGACGGCGACCTCGCCCGGGCCGCGGAGCTGCGTTACGGCCGGCTGCCCGAGCTGGAGCGGTCGCTGAAATCCGCCGAGGAGTCGGTGCAGACCGGCGAGTCGATGCTCAAGGAAGAGGTCGGCCCCGACGACATCGCCGAGGTCGTGCAGGCCTGGACCGGTATCCCCGCGGGCCGGCTGCTGGAGGGGGAGACCCAGAAGCTGCTTCGGATGGAGGATGGCCTGGGTCGCCGCGTGGTCGGCCAGCCGGACGCGGTGCGTGCGGTGTCCGATGCGGTCCGGCGGGCCCGATCCGGTGTCGCCGACCCCGACCGTCCCACCGGCTCGTTCCTGTTCCTGGGCCCCACCGGCGTCGGCAAGACCGAGCTGGCCAAGGCGCTGGCGGAGTTCCTGTTCGACGACGAGCGCGCGATGGTCCGCGTCGACATGAGCGAGTACTCCGAGAAGCACTCGGTGGCCCGGCTGGTCGGCGCCCCGCCCGGATACGTCGGCTACGAGGCCGGCGGCCAGCTCACCGAGGCGGTGCGCCGGCGGCCGTACACCGTCGTCCTGCTCGACGAGGTGGAGAAGGCCCACCCGGACGTCTTCGACGTCCTGCTGCAGGTTCTCGACGACGGCCGGCTCACCGACGGTCAGGGCCGCACGGTCGACTTCCGGAACACGATCCTGATCCTGACGTCGAACCTCGGCTCCCAGCTGATCGCCGACCAGTCCGTCCCGGAGGAGCGGCGCCGGGCGGCGGTCCTCGAGGTGGTCCGGACGCACTTCAAGCCGGAGTTCCTCAACCGCCTCGACGACATCGTGGTGTTCCGCGCCCTCGGCAGCGAGGAGCTCACCGGGATCGTCGACATCCAGGTCGGCGTCCTGGCCCGTCGCCTGGCGGCCCGCCGGCTCACGCTGAACGTCACCGACGCGGCCCGGGAATGGCTGGCGCTCAACGGGTTCGACCCCGTCTACGGCGCCCGTCCGCTGCGCCGCCTCGTGCAGTCGGCGATCGGCGACCAGCTCGCCAAGGCGCTGCTGGCCGGCGACATCCGCGACGGCGACGAGGTGGTCGTCGACTGGCCGGCCGATGTCGCCGGTGTGGACGGCGAGAGCGGGCTGCGGGTCACCCGAGGCTGACCGCTCGGCGGTGACGGGCCCGGATGGGTCCGTCACCGTTCACAGCGGACGTCCAGGGTGTTCACCCGACGCTCGCTTCCCGTTGACCGCTCCTGCCTAGCGTCGGTCGCGGTCGGCTGACAGGCCGGCCGTTGACCGCCTGAGCAGGAGAATTCGTGAACCGGCAGACCAAGCGTCTCGCTCTCGTGACCGGTGCGGCCTGCACCGTCGTCGCCCTCAGTGCCACCGCGGCCCTTGCCGATCGACCCGGTACCGCCCGGCCCGGGCCCACCACCAGCGTCGCGCCCTACGTGCTCCCGGTCGCGGACGGCGTGGACATCACCTCGCTGTTCACGGTCGGCGACCGCCCCTCCGGCAACGGCTACCGGATGGTCGGCATCCCCGACGGCCTGGGCGTGCTGCCCTCGGGTCGCCGGACCGTCGACGTGTTCATGAACCACGAGCTGGGCGCCGCCCAGGGGAAGGGGCGGGCGCACGGGCAGACCGGGGCTTTCGTGTCCCGGCTCACCATCGACCCCCGAACGGGCGCGGTCGTCTCCGGTGCCGACCTGATCCACAAGGTCCAGTACTGGCAGTACCCCACGGGTGGCTACGGCGATGCGCCGGTCCCGCCGGCCGGCGCCGCGCCGACCTCGCACACCCCACAGTTCAACCGCTTCTGCTCCGGCGCTCTCACCGCCCCGGGCCAGCTGCTGAACCGCCGTAGCGGGAACGGGTACGACGGCCAGCTCTACTTCGCCAACGAGGAGTCCGGCGACGAGGCGCGCGCCTTCGTCGTCCAGATGGACGGGACCGCCATCCAGCTGCCCCGGCTCGGGCTGTTCTCCTGGGAGAACACCCTCGCCGCCGCCAATCGCAGCGACACCACCCTTGTCATGGGCAACGAGGACAGCGCCGACGGCCAGCTGCGGGTGTACCGCGGCACGAAGACCCGCGACGGCTCGGCCGTCGACCGGGCGGGCCTGACCAACGGTGTCCTCTCGGTGATCCACGTCGCCGACGGGACCGCGACCACAGACGCGCAGTTCCGCGCTACCTACGGCAAGAACAACCCGGCTCCCGTCGGCCTCAGCGAGATCGACTGGACGACGAGCGGCTCCGCGCAGAACGTGGAGGCGAAGGCCGAGGGGCTGAGCCTCAACCGGATCGAGGACGGCGCCTTCGACCCGCGCCACCCGAACGACTACTACTTCAACACCACCGAGGGCGGCGACCAGACCGCGCACCCGGAGGTCGGCGGCGCCGTCCGTAACGGCGGCGGCCTGTGGCGGCTGTCCTTCAAGGACCTCGAGCGGCCCGAGCTCGGTGGCACCCTGACGCTGCTGCTGGACGGCAGCGAGGCTCCGTTCCTGAACAAGCCGGACAACATGACGATCGACGACCGCGGCAACCTGCTCCTGCAGGAGGACCCGGGCAACAACGCCTCGGTGGCCCGGATCGTCGCCTACCGGATCGCGGACGGCGCCCTCGGCGTCGTCGCCCAGTTCGATCCCGCCCGGTTCGGTGCGCCCGCCACCGGTCAGCCGAGCTTCATCACGCAGGACGAGGAGTCCAGCGGCATCCTCGACGTGTCCGGGCTGCTCGGCCGGCCGGGGACGTTCGTCTTCGACGCCCAGGTGCACAAGGCCGACCCCGACCCCGAGCTCGTCGAGGAGGGGCAGCTGCTGACCATGACCGTGCCGAACTGGGACCGCGTCTACGGCACCGGCGGCCACGGAGACGGGCACGGAGACAACGAACAGAACGGTCACGGCCGGAACGACTGAGTCCGGCTGACGCACAGCGGGCCGTCGTCGGTCGGATGACCGGCGGCGGCCCGTCGTCGTCCAGAGCCTGGGGTCGACGCCCCAGGCCCGGAGTCGATCCGGCCTGACCCGGGGACGACACGCACGGTGACGCTGGTGGCGACCGGTCGCGTCCTTCATGATCGCCTGAGTACCGGAGCTCGTCGAAAGGCTCGGAGATGACGTCAGGACAGGGCGAGAACCAGCCCGGCGGCCAGTACGGCCCGCCGCAGGGCTGGAACGCGCCACCGAGCCCCCCGGCCCACGGCCAGGAGTACCCCGGATACGCGCCGGCGCCGTCGGCGCCGACGGGCTACGGCGCCCCTCAGGCGATGGAGCGCCCGATGACCGTGCGCGCCGGTCTCGGGGCCTTCATCGCATCGATCGTGCTCAACGTCGTCGCGCAGGTGATCACCCTGCTCAACTGGCAGACGATCGTGCACTGGAGCTTCGCCAACGCGGGGATCGAGCCGGGCGCGGACACAGATGCCGCCCTGCAGACCGCCGAGGCCGGCGCCCGGATCGGCATTGTCGCGGCGTTCGTCTTCATCGGCGTCTACGGCCTGTTCGTCTGGTTCGCCTGGTCGGGCCGTAACTGGGCGCGCATCGTCCTGTGGGTGCTCGGCGGCCTCGGCATCGCGTCCGGTCTGGCGGGGCTGGCCCTCGGCTCGCCGCTGCCCTTCCTCAGCGCGCTGGGCGTGTTCCAACTGTTGTTCCTGATCACGGCCGTCGTCCTGCTCGCGCTGAAGCCGTCCAACGAGTGGTACCGCTTCCGCGGCTGGCAGCGCGCGACCGGCCAGGGCTGAGGGGCTCAGGCGCGGCTGCGCCGCCGGGGCACCCATAGCCCGGTGGTGCGTGCGAGCAGGCTGGTGACGGCTGCGGCCGACAGCACGAACAGCAACAGCGACGAGACGGTGACGCCCCCGGCGGCGATCATCGAGAAGAGGGTCAGCAGGGCGAGCACGAAGCTCGCCGCCGAAGGAGACCCCTTCACGCCCCGCTCATGTGGCCGGGCCTCGGAGTGCGTCGACCGAACCGCGGTCGCTGGACGCAGGACGCCCCGTTGCGGCCGCTTCCACAGGCGCCGATGCGGGATGGATGGGCGCCACAGCGACGACCGGAGGCTGAGCGCGGAGGGCGAGGATCACGGCTGCGACCGCCGTGGACGCCAGGGCAACAGCCAGCACCCCCACCGGCAAAGGCGGCGCCCAGCCGGCAGGCGTCACGCCGAGGAATCCGCTGATGCCGTTCACGTTGCGGTTGAGGGCCCACAGAAGGGCAGCAACCTGCACCACCACGAACACGATGCCCGAGACACGGACGACGCCCTGCAGCCCGGCCGGCCGTCGATCCTCGTGCGTGGCGAGGAGAAGGCCGAGAACCAGCGGGACCCCGACCGCCAGCGGCAACGTGTACCGACCCTGCCAGGTGAAGCCGCTCTCCCGATAGGTCATGAGTTGGAGCACCGTGGGGATGAGCAGGACTGCGGCGGCGATGAGACCGAGGACGATCATCTCCCGTCGCCGGGCCACAGCGAGGCTGAGCGTCCCCACACCGACCAGGCCGATCAGGAAGACGTCGACGACCCATCCCCGCAGGGGAGTGTCCAACCAGCCGAAGGTGCCCACCATCTGCACGAGCTGCGCGTCGATCGTGGACAGCGCCGTGGGCACGGCCTCGCGGAAGGGCGTCTCAGCCCATTGCTGCACCGGCAGCAGCGTCAGGGAATCCCGGAAGACGACCCACGCCAGCGTGGACCCGGCGGTGACGAACACGAGGGGCGCGATCCCGATGACCGCGCCAGTGCGCATCAGCCGGACGAGGCTCTTACTGGTGCCGGACAACGCCAGCAGTGCCACAACGATCAAGGTCAGCCACAGGAGGGACAACGGGCGAGTCACCGTCAGGAGCAGTACAGCCATGAGACACCGGCGCAGCAGCGGATTTCGCCACGTCAACGGCAGGTCCGGGTCGACCCGGAGCCGAGTCAGCAGGACCAGGCCGGCGCACCACAGGCTGATCGCGGCGGCGATCTCGGGGGCCTGGGGATTCACCGAGCCAGCGAAGAAGAACAGCATCGGAGTCGTAGCCAGTCCCAGTCCAGCAAGGGCCAGCGGAGGACGCTGCGTCGCCAGCGCGCTGCAGGCTGCTGACGCCAGTAGACCGGCCACCAGCACCACGGTCAGTGCGCGCATCAGGTAGACCGCAGTCTTTCCGTCGGCGACCAGGGTCGCCAGCCCCGCGTAGGCGTAATAGGCCGGGGGGTAGTGGCCAACAGTCGTCGTCGCCTCGGCATCGCCGGATCGGCCGCCGAACTGGGGGGCACAGCCGGCCGGCACGTGCGGCTGGAACTCGAAGCAGGTCGGAATGCCCGATGCGGCCGCGAAATCGGCGGGCACGGTGACCGTCGTCCGGCCGCCCTCGGTCGTGGCCCAGACCTGTCCTCTGACCGCGGCGGCGGCGTAGACGGCGTGCTCAGGCTCGTCCGGCACGTTGAAGAGGGGACTTGACAGACCCCAGATCCCGCCGAACGCGGAGAAGAGAACGAAGGCGATCAACCAACGTCGCAGGTCAGTTGACTTCTGCAGCGAGAACGCCATGGAGGAACCCCGTCGTCGTCTCCCATCCCGGCGGGAGTGACTGATCCGACTCCGTCGGGCGGATGCTGGGCGCTCCTGGTGGCCAGGGCGCATTCTGGAGCCAGATTACGATCTCGGCTGGCGCCGGACGTGCTCCTGAGGCTCGTGGTGGACGCGAGACGGACGAGGTTTGTGGCAGGCGACGCCGATCACGATGTCGACCTGACCAACTCCTCGGCCTCGGGCCCGGAGGATCTCTACCTCGGCATCTGACGGCGTTGTGTGGGGAGTGACCTGCGCGGTCCTCTGCGCCGCATCCCTCACCGAGCCCGACCGCCCCGCCTCGTCAGCCGTCGTGGATGGTTGGGAACGGCGGCGTGTTCCACCTGCTGAAGCCGTCCAACGAGTGGTACCGCTTCCGCGGCTGGCAGCGCGCGACCGGCCAGGGCTGAGGGGCTCAGGCGCGGCTGCGCAGCCGGGGCACCCATAGCCCGGTGGTGCGTGCGAGCAGGCTGGTGACGGCCGCGGCCGACAGCACGAACAGCAGCAGCGACGAGACGGTGACGCCCCCGGCGGCGATCATCGAGAAGAGGGTCAGCAGGGCGAGCACGAAGCTCGCCGCCAGTCCGATCCAGCGGGCCCACGGCTGGCGGCGCGGCAGGAACCACGCGGACAGCGCAAGGATCAGCCCGATCACCAGGTAGGGGATGAGGGCGAGCAGCACGAACCGGCGGGCCTCCGCGTGAGAGATCGCGTTGCCCTCGCGCGCGATGCGGTCGACCGTGACGTCGAAGCCGTACCAGAGCAGCCCGGCGTTCACGAGGAGCAGGGCGGCGAGGACGCCGAGCGTGATCGCGGCGACCCGGACGGACGCGGGCATCACGGACGGCGAGGCGCCTGCGGCAGGATCGGAGCCCTCGGCGGGCTCTGGACCGGCGGGCTGCGAAGAGGTCGGCACGCCGCAAGCCTGACAGACCGCCCGCGACCGGCCGCCGAGACGCAGCCACCAGCAGCGGACGGCGAATCTGCTGCGAGGTGAATCCGGATCGCGGTCGAGGGTCGAAGCTAGGGCGTGACCACCCCCGTGCACGCTCCCGCTCCTACCCCGGGCGCCGCTCCCCTGCGGCGCGGTGATCGTGGTCCGCGGCGGGTGCTGGCGGCGCTGGCCGGTCTGCTCGCCGCGGCCGTGGCGCTGGGCTCCGCCGAACTGGTCGCCGGCATCGTCGGTCGGGCGTCGTCGCCGGTCGTGGCGGTCGGGGACGCCGCCATCACCCTGACGCCGGAATCGGTGAAGCACGTCGCGATCACCACCTTCGGCGAGAACGACAAGGGCGCCCTGGTCGTCGGGACGCTGCTGCTGATCGCGGTCTACGCGCTGGCGATCGGGCTCGTCGGCCTGCGCAGCCGCCGCCGCGGCGTGCTGGGGATCGCCCTGTTCGGCGTGATCGGCGCGGTGGCCGCCCTCACCCGGCCCGAAGGCGGCCCGTTCGACGCGCTGCCCTCGGTCGCCGGGGCCGTCGCCGGCGTGGTCGCACTGCTGGCCCTCCTCACCCCGCTGACACACCCGGAGCCGGCTGCCGTCGCAGCCGGTGCGCGCGGCGACGGCCCGCACCGCGACGAGCGGGTGATGGACCGGCTGCGCGAGCTCCTCGGATCCGTCGACCGCAAGGGCACCGGGATGGACCGCCGCGGGTTCTTCCTCACCAGTGGGGTGGCCCTGGGCGCGGCCGCCCTCACCGGTGGCGGCGGGCGGCTCCTGCAGCGCCGCTTCGACGTCGCCGAGGCCCGGGCGGGCCTCGAACTGCCGACGCCGTCGTCACGGGCGGCGGCACTCCCGGGCGGGGCGGACCTGGCCACGGAGATCGACGGCGTCACCCCACTGTTCACCCCGAACCGGCACTTCTACCGCGTCGACACCGCGATCAGCGTGCCGCAGGTCCGGCCGACCGACTACCGCCTGTCGATGACCGGGATGTTCGACTCCCCGCGGAGTTACACACTCCCCGACCTGTACGGCCGTGCCGACCTCGTCGAGCGCGACATCACGCTCACCTGTGTCTCCAACGAGGTCGGCGGGACGCTCGCCGGCACGGCGCGCTGGATCGGCGTCCCGCTCGGGGCGTTCCTCCGCGAGAACGGTGTTCGGTCGGGTAGCTCGCAGCTCGTCTGCCGGTCGGTCGACGGGATGACGATCGGTGCGCCGACCCGCTCGGCGCTCGACGTCCAGGACGCGATGCTGGCGATCGGGATGAACGGCGAGCCGCTACCCGTCGAGCACGGCTTCCCGGTCCGGATGATCATCCCCGGCCTCTACGGCTACGTCTCGGCATGCAAATGGCTGGCCCGCATCGAGGCGAGCACCTTCGAGGCCTACGACGCCTACTGGGTCCAGCGCGGCTGGGCCACCGACGGCCCCATCAAGATCGCCTCGCGGATCGACACCCCCGCGCCGCTGCGGTCGTTCCCCGCCGGCCGCCGGGCCATCGCCGGGGTCGCCTGGGCGCAGACCCGCGGCATCTCCCGCGTCGAGGTCAAGGTGGACGACGGCGCGTGGGCCGAGGCCGAGCTCGCGCCGGAGGTCGACGCCGACCTCTGGCGCCAGTGGGTGCTGCCCTACGACTTCACCACGGGGCGCCACACCGTCAGCGTCCGCGCGACGGGAGCCGACGGCGAGGTGCAGACCGAGGCACGCGAAGCCCCGTTCCCGGCGGGCGCGAGCGGATGGCACACCACCCAGGTGGTCGCCGGCTGACCACTTGTCCTCCGGCCCCGGGCCTGTCCCAGCAGACGCCGACGACGCGCGTCCGGACCGCCTGTGCGGCCGGCACCCACCCGTCGGCGACAATGCGGTCGCACGGACAGGACAAGGAGCAGCATCCACGTGAAGAGCACCCTTCTCGCCCGCGGCGTCCTCATCACCGCCGTCTCCACTCTCGGCATCACGCTGAGCGCCTGCGGCTCGGACAGCTCGTCCGGCAGCAGCGCCTCCTCCAGCACGGCCACGAGTGCGAGTGAGAGCGCCGAGAGCACGGTGTCGGCGGCCGCCGCCGGGCCGTTCGGTCCTGGCTGTGCCGCCGTCCCCGCCGAGGGTCCGGGCAGCTTCACCGGCATGGCTGCCGCCCCGGTCGGAACCGCGGCGAGCAGCAATCCGGCGCTGACGACGCTCGTGCAGGCGGTCACCGCCGCGAACCTGGGCGACTCGCTCGACACGCAGCAGAACATCACGGTGCTGGCCCCGGCCAATCCGGCCTTCGAGGCGGTCCCGGCCGACGCGCTGCAGGCGCTGCTGGCCGACAACGCCCGGCTGACCGCCGTGCTCACCCACCACGTGATCCAGGGGCGCCTGAGCCCCGACCAGCTGGCCGGTACGCACACCACGCTGAACAACGACGAGGTCACCATCGAGGGCTCCGGTGAGACCTTCACCATCGCCGGCGCGAGCACTCTCATGGGGACGGATGCCTCGGTGATCTGCGGGAACGTGCCGACGGCCAACGCCACCGTCTACGTCATCGACCAGGTGCTCAAGCCAGCCGCTCCCTGATCGATCGTTCAGTTGCGCCGGGCGATGGCCGCGGCCCACGACCGGTGGGCCGGAAGAACACCGGCGTCCAGGCGGCGTTGAGAACGAGGTTCGCGGCGAACGCCCGCGCGAAGGACCGGCGCTGCTCGGCCGGTGTCTGCGGCAGTACCTCGCCACCGGCCCACACCGTGCCCGCGTAGAGACCGGTCCAGACGATGCCGAAGGCCTGCGGCGGCGGGTACCAGGACGGCGTGTCCAGGGCTCGGAACCAGTGGCTGTGGGGATCGGTCGCCAGGCCCCCGAGCACGGCGGCGGCCAGGGGGACGGCGGCAGCGGCCAGGCGCTCCCTGCGAGGCGACATGAGCCGATCCGGGCGCTCAGTAGGGTCGGGCGCATGACGGCTCCCCCGCACCTGCCCGACCGTGACCGCCTGCTCGAGCTCATCGTCGAGCTCACCGTGGTGCACGGGAAGGTGACGCTCTCCTCCGGGCGGGAGGCGGACTGGTACATCGACATGCGCCGGCTGACGCTGCACCACGAGGGTGCCCCGCTGGTCGGCCGCGTGATGCGCCAGCTCACCGGCGACCTGCGCTACGACGTCGTCGGCGGGCTGACCCTCGGCGCCGACCCGGTCGCGACGGCGATGCTGCATGCGGCCTCCGACGGCGAGGGCTTCCTGGACGCCTGCGTCGTCCGGAAGGCCGGCAAGGCGCACGGGCTGCAGCGGCGGATCGAGGGGCCCGACGTCGAGGGCCGCTCGGTGCTCGTCGTCGATGACGTCTCCACCACCGGCGGCAGCCCGCTCACCGCGGCCGAGGCGCTCCAGGAGGCCGGCGCCGAGGTGATCGGGGTCGCGGTGATCGTCGACCGCGGCGGCCGGGCCGCGGTCGAGAAGGCCGGCTTCGAGTACCGCGCCGCCTTCTCCCTGGCCGACCTCGGCCTCGACTGACCCACCTTTCCCGGGGGCGTGGCGTCGTACGGTGTGACGGTGACCCACGCAACGGCGGCGTGGGTGACCGAGCTGCAGGACGCGCTCGGCACCGGGACCGTCCTTCTCGATCCCGATGTCACGGCGGCCTACGCCCGTGACCAGGCGATGCTCGCGCCGGCCGGCAGCCCCGCGGCCGTCGTCCTCCCGCGCAGCACGGCCGACGTCGTCGCGGTGATGCAGGTGGCCGGCCGCCACGGGGTCCCCGTCGTCCCGCGCGGGGCCGGCTCGGGGCTGGCCGGGGCCAGCAACGCCGTGGACGGCGCGATCACGCTGGTGATGACCCGGATGGACGCCGTCCTGGAGGTCGCTCCGGCCGACCGGCTGGCCGTCGTCCAGCCCGGTGTGGTGAACAAGGCGTTGCGTGACGCCGTCGCCGGCGCCGGGCTGTTCTATCCGCCGGATCCCTCCAGCTACGACTGGTGCACGATCGGCGGCAACCTCTCCACGAATTCCGGCGGGCTGTGCTGCGTCAAGTACGGGGTCACCACCGACTACGTGTTGGGCCTGGAGGTGGTCCTCGCCGACGGGCGGGTTCTGCGCACCGGTCGCCGCACCGTCAAGGGCGTCGCCGGTTACGACCTGGCCCGCCTGTTCGTGGGCTCGGAGGGCACCCTCGGCGTCATCACCGAGGCGACGCTGGCCCTGCGACCGGCA
The DNA here is from genome assembly GCA_025963345.1 of Blastococcus sp. Taxonomy (GTDB): domain Bacteria; phylum Actinomycetota; class Actinomycetes; order Mycobacteriales; family Geodermatophilaceae; genus Blastococcus_B. Next base: position 13,806 of record JAOPUS010000359.1, read on the forward strand.
CCGCAGCGCCCGGTCACCCTGGCCGCCACCTTCGCGACGACCGCGCAGACCGGCCAGGTGGTCGAGCGGGTGGTCACCAGCGGTCTGGTGCCCAGCCTGCTCGAGGTCATGGACAACACCTGCATCTGCGCCGTCGACGACCTGCTGCACGCCGACCTGGACCGCAGCGCGCACGCCCTGCTCGTGGCGCAGTCCGATGCCGGAGGCGAGGCCGCCGCGGCCGAGATCGCCGCCCTCGCCGACCTGTGCCGCGAGGCCGGGGCGGAGTTCGTGCACACGACCGACGACCCGGCCGAGGGCGACCTGCTGCTCACCGCCCGCCGGATGGCGCTACCCGCGCTGGAGCAACTGGGCTCCACGCTCATCGACGACGTCGCGGTGCCGCGGTCGCGGATCGCCGCGTTCCTCGACGGCTGCGACGCGATTGCCGCGCAGCGCGGGCTGGTCATCGGCGTCGTCGGCCATGCCGGTGACGGCAACATGCACCCGACGATCTGCTTCGACCTGGCCGACGACGACCAGCGCACGCGCGCCTACGCCGCGTTCGACGACATCCTCGAGCTCGGGCTCTCCCTCGGCGGGACGATCACCGGGGAGCACGGCGTCGGCGCCATCAAGGTCGACTGGCTGGAGCGGGAGATCGGCCCGGTGGCACTCGACGTGCACCGCGCCATCAAGGACGCCCTCGACCCGGCCGGCCTGCTCAACCCCGGCAAGGTGTTCCGCGGCGCACGGGCCGCGAATCTGGCCGGGACCGCAGCGGGGCGCTGACCGGTGCCCGGCAGCCGGTGGGCGGTCGGCCGGGCCCGCACCCAGCTGGCCGTCGCCACTCGTGCGACGGACCAGGCGCGCACGGCACGCGGAATGACACCCTGTCGGGCATGAGCAGGGAACGGCTGGTGGTCATCGGGGGTGACGCGGCGGGCTTGTCGGCGGCCTCCCAGGCCCGGCGGCTGCGGCCGTCGGAGGACCTGGAGATCGTCGTCCTCGAGCAGGGGCCGGAGATCTCCTACTCCGCCTGCGGCATCCCGTACTGGATCGGCGGGCTGGTCTCCGACCGCGACCGCCTGCTCGCCCGCACCCCGGCGGAGTTCGCGGCGAAGGACATCACCATTCGGGCCGACACCCGCGCCGAGGGCATCGACCTGGCGGCGGGGGAGGTCGTCGCGGCCGGCGACGAGCGGCTCGGCTACGACAACCTCGTCGTGGCCACCGGCGGCCGTCCGCTGCGCCCGAAAGTGCCGGGCCTGGACGCCGACGGCGTGTACGGGGTGCACCGGTTGGCCGACGGCGCCGACATCCGCGCCGCGATCGCCGCCGGAGCCACGCGGGCCGTCGTCCTCGGGGGTGGCTACATCGGCCTGGAGATGGCCGAGGTGCTGCAGACCCGCGGGCTGCATGTCACCGTCGTCCTCGCCGATCCGCTGCCGATGGCGCAGCTGGACGACGACATGGGCGAGCGGGTCTGCGCGGCCATGTGCGACATGGGCATCGACGTGCAGACCGGCCAACCGGTCCGTGAGATCGAGGTGGACGCCGACGGGTCGGTGCGGGCCGTGCGCACCGACACCGGCAGCTATCTCGCCGACCTCGTCGTCCTCGGCCTCGGCATGGGCCCGGAGGTGGCGCTGGCCCGCGAAGCGGGGCTGCAGCTGGGGGCCACCGGAGCGATCGATGTCCGGCAGACCCAGCGCAGCCGCTCGCACCCCGAGGTCTTCGCCGCAGGCGACTGCTCGCAGACCCTCCACCGGCTCACCGGCGAGGCGATCCACGTCGCCCTGGGCACTCACGCCAACAAGCAGGGCCGGGTGGCCGGGTCGGTGATCGGCGGACGCCCGGCGCGCTTCGCGGGAGTACTGGGGACGGCGATGACGAAGGTCGGCGACCTCGAGGTCGCCCGCACCGGCCTCTGCACGACGCAGGCGGAGGACGGCGGCTACGACTTCCGAACCGAGCTGATCGAGTCCTCGACCCGCGCCGGCTACTACCCGGGGGCGTCGCCCATCCACGTCAAGCTCATCACCGAGCGGGGGTCGGGGGTGCTGCTCGGCGCCCAGGTCGTGGGCGGGCCGGGGAGCGGCAAGCGGATCGACGTGTTCGCCACCGCGATCTGGGCCGGGATGACCGCCGAGGAGCTATCCGGGTCCGACCTGTCCTACGCGCCGCCGTTCTCGCCCACCTACGACCCGGTCGTCGTCGCGGCCCGGGTGGCCAGCCGCGTCGAGCACGGCTGAGCGCCGGGCGGGACCACGACATGGCCGACCGCGCACATGGCGCCGAGCCGCCACCGACCGAGAGCGAGATCCGGCAGGCCGACTGGTACGGGGAGGACATCTCCGGTCAGGAGCACACCCGCGTGGCCTTCATCGGCGTCGACCTCACCGAGATCACCGACGACGGCGCGGTCTTCACCGAGTGCACCTTTCGCGACTGCCGGTTCAACCTGTCGGAGCACACCGACGCCGCGTTCCTGAACTGCACCTTCACCGGCTGCTCGTTCTTCGACGCCACCTTCACCGACTGCAAGTTCGTCGGTTCGATGTTCGACCGGTGCACCTTCGACCTGATGACCGTCGAGCGGGGCGACTGGTCGTTCGTCGGGCTCCCCGGCGCGGACCTGACCCGGGCCACACTCACCGGGGCCCGGCTGCGCGAAGCCGACCTCACCGGCCTGCGCGGCTCCGGTGCGACCCTGCGCGGCCTGGACCTCTCCGCCTCCTGGTTCCACGACGCCGACCTCAGCGGCGCCGATCTGCGCGGCTCGGACCTGTCGGCGGTGGACCCGCGCAACGTCGAACTCACCGGCGCGCAGATCGACGTCACCCAGGCGGTCGTCCTGGTGACCACCTTGGGGCTCCGCGTTCGCCCCGACGCCCCGGAGTGACCCCGACGGCGCGATACTGACCCCGAGCAGCACCGATCAGCGCGTAGTAGAGCGACCGACGTCAGGAGTGCCCCGCATGCCCATCGCGACCCCCGAGGTCTACGCCGACATGATCCGCCGGGCGAAGGAGGGCGGGTTCGCCTACCCGGCGATCAACTGCACCTCCTCGGAGACGGTGAACGCCGCCATGCGCGGCTTCGCCGACGCCGGGAGTGACGGGATCATCCAGTTCTCCACCGGCGGCGCGGAGTTCGCCTCCGGCACCAAGGTCAAGGACATGGTCACCGGCGCGGTGGCGCTGGCCGAGTTCGCCCACGTCGTCGCCGAGAGGTACCCGGTGCAGGTCGCGCTGCACACCGACCACTGCCCGAAGGACAAGCTCGACAGCTACGTCCGCCCGCTGATCGCCCTGTCCCAGGACCGGGTGAACGCAGGTCAGGAGCCGCTGTTCCAGTCGCACATGTGGGACGGCTCGGCGATCGACCTCGAGGAGAACCTGCAGATCGCCCAGGAGCTGCTCGAGCAGTGCGCCAAGGCGAAGATCGTGCTCGAGGTGGAGATCGGCGTCGTCGGCGGCGAGGAGGACGGCGTCGCGCACGACATCAACGAGAAGCTCTACACGGCCCCGGGTGACTTCGTGGCCACTGCGAAGGCGCTGGGCCGGGGGGAGAAGGGCCTCTACCTGCTGGCCGCCACCTTCGGCAACGTGCACGGCGTCTACAAGCCGGGCAACGTCAAGCTGCGCCCGGAGATCCTCAAGCAGGGCCAGGACATCGTCGCGAAGGAGTTCGGCCTGGCCGACGACAAGCCGTTCAACCTGGTCTTCCACGGTGGTTCCGGCTCTGCCAAGGAGGAGATCCGCGAGGCGCTGTCCTACGGCGTCGTGAAGATGAACGTCGACACCGACACGCAGTACGCCTTCACGCGGCCGATCGCCGACCACATGTTCAAGAACTACGACGGCGTCCTGAAGATCGACGGCGAGGTCGGAAACAAGAAGGCCTACGACCCGCGTAGCTACCTCAAGGCCGCGGAGATCGGCATGGCCGACCGCGTCGTCGAGGCCTGCGAGGACCTCCTGTCGGCCGGTCAGTCGCAGGCGGGCTGACCATGACCCACGCTCACGGCAACCTGCTGGGCGAGCCGCCGGCCACCCTCCTGCCACCGAACCCGGAGGCAGACGCCGAGCTCGCGGCGGGCAACCCGCCGGCCGAGGTCGCGGCCCACCACCCGACGGTCAGCGCGGCGTGGGCGGCGCTGGCCGAGGAGGCGCTGAACCGCCCCGAGCGGCGGCTGAGCGACACCATCGAGGGTTACGCGTACGCCCGCACCGGCTACCACCGCGGGCTGGACGCGCTCCGTCGCAACGGCTGGAAGGGCTTCGGCCCGGTGCCGTGGTCGCACGAGCCCAACCGGGGCTTCCTGCGCTGCGTGACCGAGCTGGCGAAGGCCGCCGAGGCGATCGGGGAGGTCGGCGAGCAGGAGCGCTGCACGCAGCTGCTGCGTGACTGCGACCCGAACCTCGCGCCCTGATCAGACCCTGCTCGGTACCGGAAGCGCGCACTCCTGCGTCGTCCGGCGTATGAAGTTCCGCCGACGGGGAAGTGGACCGGCGTAACTTCACTCGATCCGAGCGAGGTCGTTTCGAATGCCGTCCCGGTGATCATTAACAACGCTGCATGGCGCCGACCGGGCGCCCGCACGGGTTGGAAGTGCCGTCATGGTCACACTGCTGTGGATCCTTGCCGTAGTCCTGGTGATCGCGGGCATCTTTGCGATCTTCCGGGGCCAGATGCTCTGGGGCATCGTGCTCATCATCGTCGGCCTGCTCGTCGGCCCGGGAGGCGTGAGCGTCTTCACCTGACCGGCCGCCCGGGACGGCGCACCGTCAACGCGGTGCGCATCCCGGGCGGAGCCGTCAGCGTTCGCCCAGCTCCGAGTGCAGGTCGGTCAATGCCGAGGTCAGGGCGCTGAACTCCTCCCCGCCGGCCATCAGCCGCATCAGGTCCGAGGCATCGACGTCGTCCCTGGTGAGCTTGCCGGCCACCTGGCCGTGGGCCAGGAGCAGGAAGCGGTCCCCCACGAGGTGGGCGTAGCGCGGATTGTTCGTCACCAGCAGCACCGCGAGGCCCTGGCTGCGGGCCGCCACGATCGACTGCAACAGCAGCGTCTGCTGCCCGACGGTCAGGGGCGCCGTCGGCTCGTCGACGACGAGCGTCCGGGCGCCGAAGTGCCGCGCGCGGGCGATCGCCAGGCTCTGTCGCGCACCGGCCTGCAGAGTGCTCGCCGGCTGGTCGGGATCCAGGCCGGACACCCCCACCCGCGCCATCGCCTGCACCGTGATCTCGCGGGCGCGGTCGACGTCGAGCCGCCGCAGCGGCCACATGCCGCGGGTCGGCTCGGCGCCGAGGAAGAAGTTCCGCCAGATCGAGAGCAGCGGGGCCACCGCGAGGTCCTGCCAGACCGTGGCGATCCCGGCCGCGCGCGCCTGCCGCGGCGAGCGGAAGTGGACCGGCTCACCGGCCAGCAACAGCTGCCCCTCGTCGTGCCGGCGCAGCCCGGACAGCACCGCCACCAGCGTGGACTTCCCCGAGCCGTTCTCGCCGAGCACGCAGGTGATCTGCCCGGCCGGCACGGTGGCACTGACCCGCGAGAGCGCGTGCACGCTGCCGTAGCGGACGCTCAGCCGCCGCAGTTCCAGTTCCGGCACGGCCGTTTCGGTCGGGGGCTCGGCAGGCCCGGTTCCGCTCACGACCGTGGCACCTCCTTCAGTCGGTAGCGCACCACGCCGTTGGCCAGCAGCGCGACGAGCAGGAGGACGCCGAGGAACGCCTGGAACCAGGGCGGGTCCCAGCCGGCCAGCGCGATGCCCTCCCGGGCGACGGCGTAGAGCAGGGCGCCGATCGCGGCGCCGACGGCCGAGCCGTAGCCGCCGGTGAGCAGGCATCCCCCGATGACGGCGACGACGATGAAGTCGACCGCCGTCCCGAGTCCCGGTGCACCGACCTGCACACCACCGAGCCGGACCAGCCCGAGGGTGCCGATGAGCCAACCGGCCGCGGCCGTGAGGCAGAAGAGGGTGAGCGTCGTCCGGCGAACCGGCACACCGAGCTGGCGGGCGGCCCGCCGGGCGCCCCCGCTGACGAAGACGGCGTTGCCGAAACGGGTCCGCCACAGCGCCCAGGTGGCCACGGCCGTGACCGCCAGCCACCAGAGGAGAGCAACCCGGAAGCGGCCGTCCCCGAGCTGCACGGTCGAGCCGAACACGGCCTCGGCGGAGGCCCAGTCAGGAGCCTCGTCCAGTCCGGTCACCCGCGCCGACCCGGTGAGCGCCTGGGCACTGGCCTGCGACATCCCTTGGAGCACGAGGAAGGTCGCCAGCGTCACGAGGAAGCTGGGCAGGCCGGTGTTCACCACCAGGAACCCGTTGACGAGGCCCACCAGCAGGGCGGCGGCGAGGGAGGCCAGCAGAGCGGGCCAGGTGTCCCAGCCGGCCTCCTCGATCAGCAGCGCGGTGACCAGCGAGCTCGCGAGGGCCACGATTCCGATGGAGAGGTCGAACTGGCCGGCGATCAGCAGCAGGGCGACCGCCACCCCGCCGATGCCCAGCAGCGCGGCCGAGTCGAGGACGCTGGCCAGGCCGCCCGAGGTGAGCAGCTCGGGCGCCTGCACGCCGAAGACCACGACGACCACCAGGAGGCCGACCAGGGCGGGCAGGCTCGGCCGGGCCAGCGCCCGCACCAGCAGTCGGCGGCCGCGCGGCGGCTCGACCGGCGACGCTCCCAGCGTGGGCAGGCGATCGCCGATCACCGGCGGGGCCCAGGGGGCAGCCATGGCCCGGTCGGGGCGCAGGACGTCGGCAGCGGGGCCTCCTCGGCGAGCGGGGTGCGCTCCAGTGTCCATGACCCGCCCGGCCCCCTGCAGGGGCCCGCCGCGAGCGGGCGAGCGGTGGGGGGCAG
>JAOPUS010000369.1 GCA_025963345.1 Blastococcus sp.
CCGAGGTCGCCGGCATCGCCGCTACGCCCGGCACCCTGGCCGAGCGGGCCGAGGCGCTGCTGGGGCAGCTGCGGCGGGTCGTGCGGTTCGACGCCGGCTGGATCACTCTGCTGCCGGCGGACCAGAATGCGCACGTCCCCGTGGCCCGGTCCGGCTACGACGAGCGGATCTGCGGCCAACTGGACAGCGCCTCCACGCTGGAGGAGGTCGAACTGGTCGGCCTGAGCCGGTCGCGCCGTCCGATCCGAGGCCGCGACCTGCCGTTTCCGCTATCAGAGGTGCCCACCTGGGCGGAGTATCTGGAGCCGGCAGGGTTTCGGGACGGCGTGAGCGCTGGGCTGTTCACCCCGGAGGGCGGCTACCTGGGGCTCCTGGCCCTGCACACCCGGGCCTCGGATCAGGTGAGCGATGCCGCCCGGGATCTGCTCGAGGTGCTCGCGACCCGCATCGCGGACGCCGTGGACCCGCTGCGGTCCCTGGCCACGATCGCGCGGGTGGTCGGGCGGGCCGTCGCGGGGATCGTGCTGGCCCATTCCGGAGCGGTGCTGCCGCTGCCCGGCCTGCCCGACCATCGGCTGCTTGCGCCCGGCTCCGGTGTCCTGATCGCGGCCGCCGTGCAGCTGGGCCGGGGTGGTCCGCTCGCGTCGTTCCTCGCCGCGCTGCCGGGCCCGACGGGCGGCGAGGGCGCGGAGACCCACGTCCGGATCACGGTGCTGGCCGTCCCGCCGGACCTGCGGCCGTTCGCCGCGGCGGTCATCCTGCTCTCCCCGGCCGGGGACCTGCGCGGGCTCACGCCGCGGGAGCTGGAGGTCCTGGGGCTGCTGATCGAGGGATGGTCGAACGCGGCGATCGCGCGCGCCCTGGTCGTCGCCCCGCGCACCGTCGCAGCACACCTGGAACACATCCTGGTCAAGCTGTCGGCGCCGTCGCGGACCCTCGCCGCGGTGCGCGCGGAACGGGCAGGCCTGTACGTCCCACCTCGGCCGCCAACCTCGCCACCGCATCGGTAGCCCCGTCACCGATCGCGGCGCCAGGAGTACGTCCGCGTTCCGGGTCAGGAGGGCGTTTCTTGACCACCAGTGTGACCACCATCGGGCGTCGCGGCCGTTTCAGACCCCCTTTGGGGGCGTCCTGTGGGCGCGGTGTGGGCGCCTGGGGCAGGTCCCCCGAGCTGGTCTGTGTCCCTCTTGATCATGGCTGTTCTCCGGCACGCATGGAGGGCCTCACACCTCCAGTCGGCTTCGAGACGAGGCGTGGCTCCGTGGAGCGAGCGGTTGAAGGCGTCGACCGGTTGCAGGTCAGACCAGCGGCCTTCGCCGGCCTGGCCACGGTGGCGCCGGGTGGCGGGGGCACGGGACGTCACGGGCTGCTCGGCCCCGTTGGACCAGGCGCCTCCGGGCGCCCCGTGTGGTTAGCGTTTGAGGGGAAGGGTTCGAGGGGCGGCGACGCGGATGGTGGGGCCGATGACCGGCGCGGGTGTCGAGAGGGTGGCCGTCGCCCGGAACGGCACGCCGGTACTGAGGGACGTGACGCTGCGGGCGGCCGACGGTGAGCTGCTGGTGGTGCTTGGTTCGTCCGGCAGCGGCAAGTCCACGCTCCTGCGCGTCATCGCCGGCCTGGACCCGGTCAGTTCCGGCAAAGTGATCATCAAGGGTCGCGACGTCACCGCGCTGCCACCCGGTCGGCGACGGGCGGCGATGGTCTTCGAGTCCTCGGCGCTGCTGCCCTTCCTCGACGTGTCGGACAATCTCGGGTGGGGATTGCGGGCGCGGCGGCTGCCGGAGGCCGAGGTGCAGGAGCGGGTCCGCGGCCGTGCCCGGCTGCTGCGGCTGAGCCGGCTGTTGTCCCGCCGGCCGGGTGAGTTGTCCCACGGCGAGCGCGGCCTGGTGGGCGTCGGGCGCGCGCTGGTGCAGGTGCCGGACGTCTTCTTGCTGGACGAACCGCTCGCCGGCCTCGACACCGCGCAACGGACCCGGGTGCGGCAGGAGATCGTCGGCGCGGTCCGCTCGCTCGGAGTCACCACCCTCTACGTCACCCACGATCAGGCGGAGGGCCTCGCGGTGGCTGACCGGATCGCGCTGCTGCACCAGGGCGCCGTGGTCCAGGTGGGCAGGCCGATGGAGCTGTACAGGCGACCGGTGGATCTGTACGTGGCCGGGTTCGTGGGCACCCCCCCGATCGGGCTGCTTCCCGCCCGGCTGGTGTCCGCCGCCGGGCAGGCCGGCTTCGTGGTGGGCGACCGGACGCTGCCACTGTGGCGACCGGTCCCGTTGCCGCTGCGCGATCACGTCGGGCGGGAAGTAGTGCTCGGGTTCCGAGCCGAGGACGTGCGTGAGGCCACGGCCGATCGCCCCGATCCGGACTCGGTGACCCTCGATGCGGTGGTGAGGCATGTCGAGTTCACCGGGCGGCAGAACGTGGTCACCGTGGCGGTGCACGCACCACCGGTCACCACGTCGGGCACGGAGCTGTCCACGGACAGCCCTCCCGGCGCGACACTGCGCTCTTTCTTCCCGCCCGAGGCTGTGATCCGCCCCGGCGATGCGGTCCGCGTCGCCGTCAAGGGCGAGAGGGCCCACGTCTTCGACGCCGTCACCGGCCGCGCGCTCTGGCACCCCCCGGACGGTTCCGACGGGGAACCGGATGAACACTCCGGTGACCTGCCGGCAACCGGCGGCGACGCAGCCCGGTGACCCGAGCGCGGCGCGGGTCCCTCCGTCGGGACCGAGTACCGGCCGCCGCCCTGGCCACCCGGCAGGCTCCCGCGGCCGGCGGAACATGCGCGACGAGTCCGCCACCATGCCCGCCCTGTTCAGCCAGGCCCAGGCGCTCACCAGCCTCGGCAGCACACCACTCGTGGTCCTCACCGCCACCGCGTCGCCGCACGCGCCGGGTCGGTCGGCGGCCCAGGACCGGATGGCCGCGCTATCGACCAACAGCCAGCCACCGCGACGCGGACGCGACACACGCGGGACTCCTCGGCGAGGAACGCGGGGCCGACATCTCGGCGCGCGCCATCGACGACGACGTCGTCCAGGCCGCCCGCACCGGCGCGTCGCTTCCGGCGAGCTGAACCGGCTCGGTGACGCGGGTCGCCCATCCTCGCTAGCGCGCGCATGTTCGACCCGCGCTTCATGGCCCACCGCTGGAAGGTTCGGCCCTCCGGCGTGGCGTGCACGAAGATCGCATCGAAGCTGCGTCGGCCCCACGCCGACAACGCCGAGAACAGCCTGCGGTCCTCGCGGGGGAGTGGCACGGCCACGAGGTTGATGCCGGGACCGAGGCAACCATCGGCCCACGTGACTTGCCGAGGTCAGCTGAGTGGGAGTTGCGTGAGCTCCCCTCGGGACCGGACGCCGAGCTTCTGGTAGGCGTTGCTCAGGTGGTATTCCACGGTTCGAGGGCTGAGGAACAGCCGGGCGGCGATGTCGCGGTTGCCGAGTCCGGAACGTACGAGCAGCACCGTCTGGCGCTCCTGCGGGGTGAGGTTCCCGGTGGTGGTGACGTCTCGCTTGCGGGCCGTTTCTCCGGACGCGCGGAGCTCCTGCCGTGCGCGTTCCGCCCACGGCTCGGCCCGGAGTTCGGTGAACACCTCGAGGGCTGCACGGAGGTGGGAGCGGGCGTCGATGCGGCGGCGGTTGCGGCGCAGGAACTCGCCGTACGCGAGCTGCGTGCGGGCCTGTCCGAACGGGCGTCCGGCCGCGGCATGCAGCCGGAGAGCGTCCTGAAAGTGCCGCTCGGCGACGTCGCCATGGGCCAGGAGCGCACGTCCGTGCTCCGCGATCGCCGCAGGGGAGGCCGCCCCCACCTGGGCGGCGAACGCCGTCAATTCCTCGACCCACTGCTGGACCAGGTCGGCCCGTCCGGCGCGCTGTGCGGCCTCCAGCCGGTCGAGTGCGGCGGACCGGCAGATCGTCGGATGGCGCATCCGCTCGAGGTGGTGCAGCGCCCCGTCGACGTCGGAGATGTTCGCGGCCAGGACGCCCTTGGCCCACTCGGTCATGTCCACGGCCGCCGCGCCGACGATGCCCATGGGGCCATCAGCACGCATCGCTTCGAGTTCGGCCAGTGCGTCCGGCCAGGCGGACTCGCCGCGGTACGCCGCCAGCAGCCCCAGCCAGGCCAATGGCATGGCGGTCAGCGGCGCCTGCCCGATGCCGCGGGCGAGGACGAGCGCCTCGTTCGCCGACGCCGCGGCCGCGCTCCAGTCGCCGTCGGCGATCTGGGCGGACGGGAGGCGTGACAGGGCCCATACGGCGTTGGTCAGCGAGCCGCCGTCACGCGCCAGCGCGAGGAGTCCCCCGTAGGTCCAGCGGACCGCCTCGAGGTCGGCGAGGTGTAGGGCCGCCACGCCGAGGTTTCCCAGCAGGTCGGCGTCGGGAGGAAGCGCTTCTCCGATGCGGAACGCCTCGTGCCAGGCGGCCGCGGCTTCGGCCATCTCGCGGCGGAGGAAGTGCCGGTGCCCGCGCAGGATGGCCGCGAAGCAGCGCAGTCGCGCCGGTGCGCTCTCCTCGGCGGCCCAGGCGAAGTCGACGTCGTCCTCGTCGAGGATGTCCCAGCTCCAGGTCGCCAGGGCGGTGGCCAGCATCGCCATCTCCAGGGCGCGGCCACTGTCGAGGCCGGCGACGTCCCGCGCGGCACTCAGCACGATCCGCCGCCCCGTCTGCGGCGAACCGATGTGCCACTCGATCCTGCCCCGGAGCCAGTCGACGTCGGCGCGCAGCAGCGGGTCGTCCGTGGTGTGGCGGGCACCGTCGGCCAGGGTCCGCGCGCGGGCACCGTCACCGGCCAGCCAGGCACTGCTGGCGGACGTGAACAGACGCTGCGCCCGGGTACCGGCAGAGCTGCTGAGTTCCGCAGCGCGCTCGGAGGCCGTGCTCGCAGCCTCGTGGCCGCCGCGGCGCGTGGCGCGCCCAGCGACTGCGTCCAGATCACCGGCCACGGCGTCGTCGAGGGCCGTGGTCGCGAGTGCGGCATGCCAGGTTCCTCGATCCGGGTCACCCGCCGCGGTCAGCACCGCAGCCAGGGCCCGGTGCGTGTGCTGCCGCTGCGACGCGGTGGCGGCGCCGTAGACCGCTGACCGCACGAGGGGGTGGCGTAGCCGTACGTCGTCGTCGTGGACGCGGAGCAGCCCTGAGCGCTCTGCGGCGTCGAGCGCCGGGTCACCGGCACCGAGTCGAGCGGCGGCCTGCTGGATGATCGACAGCCGTCCCGAGTCATCGGCGGCGACAGCCAGCAGTAGCGTCTGGGCGTCGCCGGGCAGCCGGCGGCACCGGTCGAGAAACGCGCGCTCGACCCCCTGCGTCAGCGGTAGCTGCGCCGGGAGTCGCAACCGACCGGCGAGCTGTCCCTCGGACAGCATGGTGGGGAGTTCGACGAGCGCGAGCGGGTTCCCGCCGGTGCGGATCCGCAGCTCGTCGCGCACTCCGGCGGTCATCGTGATCCCGGCGTGCTCGGCGAGCAGGGCGGAGGCCGCGTCGGCGTCAAGGCCTGGCACGACCAGTTCCGGCAGGCCGAGCCCGTGGAAGTGGCGCGCCTCGCCGTCGCGGACGGCGAAGAGCAACGCGAGGCGGTCGGCGTGCAGCCGGCGGGCGACGAACAGCAACGCCTCGGCAGACGCCGCGTCGAGCCAGTGGGCGTCGTCGATGACGCAGATGAGCGGCTGCTTCTCCGCGGTCTCGGCCAGGAGCGACAGGGTCGCTGCGAACACGAGGAATCGGTCGTCGGTCGGCCCGTCGCCGCCACCCCGGGTCCCGTCCTCACCCAGCGCGCCACGCAGCGCCCGGGCCTGTACGGGCGGGATGCGTCCCACCTGCCCGAGGACCGGCCGCAGCAACCGGTGCAGCGCCGCGAACGGCAGCGGCGACTCCGATTCGATGCCCGCGGTCCACAGGACGGCAACGTCCTTGGCACGGTCGATCGCGTCGGTCAACAGCGCGGTCTTGCCCACGCCCGGCTCACCGCGCACGACAAGCGCACCGCCACGGGCGTCGGCAGCCCCGGCGACAAGCAGGTCGATCCGGGCGCGCTCCGCTTCACGCCCGTGGAGCACGTCGCGGACCGTACCCCGCTCGAGCGCGGGAAGGCCGGTCCTCGCACACGCCGGGTGCCGGTCGGCGTCGGCTCCTGTCCCGGTGATCCACGTAGTTCCACGGAGGCGATCACCGTCGGCCGCGAGCAACCTCAACGGCATCCGCACCAGCGAAGGCGCTGGTCACGACAACCCCGCGACAGGCCAGGAGTGCACAGTCATGATCACGGTCTCAGGTCTCACCAAGCAGTACGGCAAGCGCCTCGCCGTCGACGACATGACCTTCGACGTCGCCGCCGGCCGCGTCACGGGATTCGTCGGCCCCAACGGTGCCGGCAAGTCCACGACCATGCGGATGATGGTCGGACTGACCCGGCCCGGCAGCGGTGACGTCCGCTACTCCGGCGTCCACTACCGGGACCTCGAACACCCCGCCCGGACCGTCGGCTCGGTTCTCGACGCCCGCTGCATGCACCCCGGTCGCACGGCCCGGAACCATCTCCGGGCCACCGCCGCCCTCAGCGGCATCCCCACGGCCCGGGCCGAGGAGGTCCTGGCCGAGGTGGGTCTCGAGACGGCAGCGGACCAGAAGGCGGGCAAGTTCTCCCTCGGCATGCGTCAGCGCCTGGCGCTGGCCGGAGCCCTCCTGGGAGACCCGCAGGTGCTGCTGCTCGATGAGCCGTCCAACGGTCTGGACCCCGATGGCATCCGCTGGCTGCGGGACTACCTCCGCGACTTCGCCCGCCGCGGCGGCACGGTGTTCGTCTCCAGCCACCTCATCGGCGAGCTCAGCATGTTCGCCGACGACCTGGTCGTGGTCGGGGGCGGCAGGCTGCTCGCCGCCGAATCGGTCCAGGGGATCACCGCGCGCAACGACGTGGCCGTGCTCATCGAGACCCCGCAGCCGGCCGAGCTCGCCGCACGTCTTGCCGCACACGGCCTCGTCGTCGAGGTATCGGCCGACCGGCTGATCGTGCGAGGAACCACCAGGGCGGCTGTCTCACAGATCGCATTCGACAGCCGCATCCAGGTTCTCGAGCTCAGCGAGACGTCCCGCTCCCTCGAGGACAGCCTGCTCGACATGACCAGGGCCTCCGCCGAGTTCGCCAGCGCCTGACCCCGTTCGCCTGATCCAGCTCGCCTGATCCGCCCCACTTCGACTCTCCCCGAAGGACAAGACCAATGACCACCACAACTGTGACCGCGTTCCAGCCTCCGGTAACGACCCAGCCCTCCGAGCACCGACCCGACATGCGCTCCACCGGCGATGGCGCAAGGGCCGTCGGTGCCGCACTGAAGAGCGACTCGATCAAGGCATCCACCGTTCGAACCAACAAGGCGATCCTTCTCCTGACCATCGCCGGCGGCCTGCTCGTCTCGTGGGCAGTCGGGGTCCTGGTGACCGACCAGGTGCAGTACGTCGCCCAGGTCGGCTTCTTCTGGACCAGCGTGACGTCGATGCTCGCGGCGATCGGCGGGGTCCTGCTCTTCGGCTCCGAGGTCCAGCACGGCACCCTGGCCAGCGCGCTGGCCGCGCGGCCGGCGCGCTGGGTGCTCGCACTGTCGAAGACGCTGACCGCCGCCGTCCTGGGCCTGGTGATCGGAGCCGCCGGACTCGCCGCCGGCTTCGGCGGCGCGGTGCTCGCCGGCCTGGGTGCGGGCGACACGTCGTCACTGGCCGCCACGGTCGGCTGGGCCCTGCTGTTCACCGTGCTGTCGGCGGTACTGGGGCTGGGGATCGCCATGGTCGTCCGCAACAGCACGGCGGCGATCTCGGGAATCCTGGTCTGGGGGTTCGTCGTCGAGAACCTGTTCAAGCTCTTTCTCGCCGAAGAGGTTGCCCGCTTCCTGCCCTTCATCGCCGGCAATCACCTGCTGGCCTACAACTCCGACTTCGAGACGCCCAAGACGCTCGCCATCGCGCTCACCCGGCCCGAGAACGCTCTCGTGTTCGGCGGGTACGCCGCAGTCGCGCTAGCGGTGGGGACCGTGCTGCTGTACCGGCGGGACACGAACTGACTATTCGTTCGACCCGATCGTCCCGGCCGCCTCGCGCGGTCGGGGCGATTCGCGTGGCGAGGCTCGGGACTGGTTGAGCAGTTGCACGAGATCGGCATGGCAGTTGGTCGTGCCGATCACTGCCTGTGCCAAGCCGATCCCATCCCGCCCCTGGCGGGCTGTGCTGCCGCCTCACGCGTATCGACCGGCGAGGTCACCACATCAATCACCACACATGGTGATCCGTCCTCACCACATCAGCTCCTACCTTTCGCTCGCAGCAGCGAATGTCCGCAGACGCCCGCTGAGGTCCATGCAGACACGCACTAGCGGAAGGAGATCCGTGAGCGACATGTCGACCGGCCATCACCACGATTCCGGCCAGTACGAAATCCGCCTCAAGGGGCACCTCGATTCCCGCTGGGCCGACTGGTTCGACGGCCTGAGCCTCACCAACGAGAGCGACGGCAGCACCGTCCTCACCGGTCCGGTGGTCGACCAGGCGGCACTACACGGCCTGCTGCACAAGGTCCGCGACCTGGGCCTGCCGCTGCTCGCGGTCACGCGGATCGACCCGATCCAGCCGCACACCTCCACCAGCTCATCCCGTCAGCCCCGGAAGGAAGCGACATGATCACCACCGTCCACACCCCCGCAGAGGCGCGACCCGCGCCTGACTCGATGCGCCGCACCTCCCTGGCCGCCGGCATCCTGTATCTGATCTCGTTCGTATCGATCCCGAGTCTCGCGCTGTACAACCCGGTGCGGGATGACGCCGACTTCGTCCTGGGCGCCGGCAGCGACACCGGCGTGCTGTGGGCCGGCTTCTTGGAGGTCGTCGTCGCGCTGGCCGGTATCGGCACGGCCGTGGTGCTGTTCCGGGTGGCGAGGCGGCAGAGCGAGACGGCCGCTCTCGGGTTCGTCACCGCCCGGGTCCTGGAGGCCGCCATCATCCTCGTCGGCGTCGTCAGCATGCTCTCGATCCTGACCCTGCGGCAGGACGTCGCCGGAACCGCCGGCGCGGACCCGGCCTCGCTGATCACGGTGGCCCAGGCCCATCTCGCCACCTACGACTGGGCGTTCCTGCTCAGCCAGAGCCTCATGCCCGTCTTCAACGCGCTGTGCCTGGGCTACGTGATGTACCGATCCGGCCTGGTGCCGCGCATCCTCCCCATCATCGGGCTCATCGGCGCCCCGCTGCTCCTCGCCTCCGACATCGCGATCTTCTTCGGCGCCTACGACCGGGCGGCCCCGATCGCCCTGTTCGCGGCGCTCCCGATCGCGGCGTGGGAGTTCTCGCTCGGCGTCTACCTGACCGTCAAGGGCTTCAAGCCCGCTGCAGTCGCCGCGCTCACCTCGACCGACCGGGACTCCGAGCTGTCGCCGGCCTGAGAGCGCACGTCCCCGGACCCGGCCGCCCCGCCCTCGCGGGACGGCCGGGTCCGGCTCCGACACCCACCACACACGAGCAACGAAGGAGCAGCGATGAAGGCGATCGTTCAGGAGCGGTTCGGCTTCCCGGACGTCCTGCAGTTCGTGGACACCGACGAGCCCGAGATCGGGCCGACGACGTGCTGGTCCGCGTGCACGCCGCCGCGCTCAACGCCTGCGACTGGCACGTGCTGCGCGGCGACCCGTACGTCGCCCGGCTCATGGGAGAAGTGGGACTGACCAAGCCCAAGTTCAAGCACCGGGTGGACGGTGTCGATGGGGCGGGGGTCGTGGAGGCGGTCGGCGCGAACGTGCGCGGGCTGCAGCCGGGGGAGGAGGTACTCGGCTGGTTCCAGGGCTCATGCGCCGAGTACGCCGGCGCCGCGGTGGACAGGGTGGTACCGAAACCCGCGAGGCTGACCTTCGAACAGGCGGCGGCCGTCACCATGGCCGGAGAGACCGCCCTGCGCGCGATCCGGGGCATCGGACAGGTGCAGGCCGGGCACCCGGTGCTGATCAACGGGACCGCAGGCGGCGTCGGCAGCTTCGCCGTCCAGATCGCGGCGGCGCTGGGCGCCGAGGTCACCGGTATGCAAGCACCCGCAACGTCGAGCTCGTTCGCTCGATCGGCGCCGCACACGTCATCGACTACATGAAGGACGATTTCACCGACGGGCGCACGCAGTACGACGTGATCCACGACAACGTGGGCAACCAGCCGCTGCGCCGACTGCAGCGGGCGCTGACACCGCGAGCGCGGCTTCGCCTGGCTGCACGCCTTCAAGCGATTGCGCACCCGCTACGAGCGGCGCGGCGACATCCACCTCGGCCTACTCCGGTTGGCCTGTGCGCTGATCTGCTACCGCCACCTGCCGTCGTTGTGAAACGAGTTCTTATGGCCTGTGGCCCCCAGCTGGCGCTGAGCCGTCGTGAAGGTGTTGTGGCGCATCGGCTCGACGAGCTACCCGCAAGGCCACGGATGAGCCGTATCCTGCCGCCGACGGCGGATGTCCCCTGACTGGCCCAGGGAGGTCGCGATGTCGATCGAGGACAACAGGACAGCCGTGCGCAGACTGTGCGCGATGATCGACAGCCACAACCTGGACGACCTGCCCGAAGTGATGGAACAGGACTTCGTCGAACAGGTCCCAGCACCGGGTCAAGGTCCTGGATTGCAGGGATTCCGGCGCTACATGGAATACATGTACACGGCCTTCCCGGACCTGCGCTGGCAAGTGGTAGACCAGGTTGCCGAGGATGACAAGGTCGCGACCCTGCACGTCTGGGAGGGAACGCACCGAGGTACTTATGAGGGAATCGAACCCACCGATCAGCACGTTCGTGTGGCCGCGATGACGGTCGATTACCTGCGCGACGGGAGGCTGGCAGAAAGTCGCATTGTCATGGATGTCGTGAGCCTGCTGCAGCAGCTTGGGGCGCTCCCGAGCGGGCCGAGCGGTGAGGCGCCAGCTCGGGGGGTCTGAGCGCCGTCGGCACCGGAGCTCGTTGGCGCACTACCAGTGACTGACGCAGGACATGTTTGGATGGCCGCCCCAGAGCCGCTCGGGCGCCCAAGCGGCCCACTACGGGACATGCGCAGGGAGTTGCGGCCCTAGCGTGGGTGCTGGGCTACCAGTCATCGCAGCCGCCGTTTCGATGGGCCGGGCGATCATGATGCTGATCCGGCGGGAAGGACGTAGGTCGCAGCCCTTGCCCGACGTCGCTG
>JAOPUS010000419.1 GCA_025963345.1 Blastococcus sp.
ATCTCCACGACCCGGCTCACGCTCGGGCGACCGGACGGCCGTAGGTCACGGCGGATCGCACCGCGTCGGGCGCGGACCGGGCCAGCTCCCGGTTCGGCCGCGCACCCGGGGCGTCGTTGACCGTCGATAAGGCGATCCGCAGCGCCACGAACACGGCGACGGCCGCGATCTGCTCGTCGTCGTAACCCGCCGCACGCAGAGCGTCGACGTCGCCGGCTTGCGTCCCGATGGGTCCCGGACGAGCTTTCGGGCCCACGCAGCGAGTGCCCGTTCGGTGGCCTCCAGCCCGCTGTCGTGCCCGTGCAGCACCCCCGCGGCCAGGTCGTCGCCCGCCGCACCGGCGAGCCGCGTGCCCCAGGCCAGCGAGCAGTGCGGGTCGGCCATCGACGAGGCCAGCGCCCGAGATGACAACGCCGCGCTGGCGGAACGTCAGCCCCACGGCATCCGCGGTCCGGCCCAGAAGGCCCGACAGGTCACGTGCACATCGGGCAGGTGGGCCCAGGCCTGCGAGAGGTTCATGACGTAATCGAACGTCGAGCGGTCGTCGGCGAAGAGCCGGCCCGCACCCGGCGACGCGGAGCCGGCCGCAGGAAGCCGATGTCGTCGAGCGTCTCGTCGGTCGTCATGCGCGCGCAACCTGGCCGCCGCGGTCGTCTCGTGGGTGGGATCGGCGTGGGGACCTCCGTCCCTGGCTGTCCGCTGCCGTCCGGGCCACTGTCTGTCCCGCCGGCCCGCCATCGGTGGCGGACCGAGGTAGTCGGAGGAGGAGCCATGGCACGGAAGACGATCGACTGCCGGTCGATGCCGAGCGAGCGCACCTGCACGGTGACCATCACCGGGGAGGAGGACGAGGTGCTCACGCTCGCTGCCGCGCACGCCGTCGCGACGCACGGACACGCCGACGACGTGGAACTGCGCGACGGACTGCGCGCCGCGATGCGGGACGAGGTCGAGCTCCCGCTCGAGGAGGGCGCGTTCCTGCAGCTCATCGAGTTCCACACCCGTGACCTGGAGGCGTTCCGCCGCCTCGCCGAGGAGTGGCGGGAGCGGATCGGACGGGAGGGGACCGTCCGCTGGGCCGTGGTTGCCGCCGACCGCGACCGCCCGGACACCTACCTGGAGCTGGTCGCTTTCCCCGACTTCGCGTCGGCGATGCGGAACTCCGAGCACCCCGTCACCAGCGACTTCGCGAAGCGGATGCAGGAGGCCACCGACGGCGAGGCGCAGTTCCGCAACCTCGACGTCCGGCAGCTGCTCCGCATGTGACCAGCGGCCGGGCGGGGCGGTCCTCCCCGACCGGGTCGGTCGCGCCCTGACTATCGGTGGCAGAGTGGAGGGGTGACTGAATCGACCTCTCCCGCACGCCGCGCGGTGCTGCACACCAACCACGGCGACATCACCGTCGACCTCTTCCCGGACCACGCGCCGAAGACGGTCGCCAACTTCGCGGATCTGGCCGAGGGCCGCCGCGAGTGGACGCACCCGCAGACGCGTGAGAAGACGACCGACAAGCTCTACGACGGCACGATCTTCCACCGCATCATCGACGGCTTCATGATCCAGGGCGGCGACCCGCTCGGGATGGGAATCGGCGGCCCGGGCTACCAGTTCGGCGACGAGTTCCACCCCGAGCTGGCCTTCGACCGTCCTTACCTCCTGGCCATGGCCAACGCGGGTCCGGGCACCAACGGCTCGCAGTTCTTCATCACCGTCGGCCCGACGCCGCACCTCAACCGCAAGCACACGATCTTCGGTGAGGTAGCCGACCAGGCCAGCCGCGACGTCGTCGACGCCATCGGCAAGGTCACGACCGGACGCAACGACAAGCCGGTGGACGACGTCGTGATCGAGTCCGTCGAGGTGCAGCGCAGCTGACCGAGCACCAGCCGGCGCCCCCGACCACCACCTGCTACCGCCACCCGGACCGGCCCACCGGCATCGCCTGCACGCGCTGCGGTCGGCCGATCTGCCCGGAGTGCATGATCCCGGCCTCGGTCGGGTTCCAGTGCCCCGAGTGCGTCCGGGGGGGACAGGCCTCGGTCCGTGCCCCCCGGCACGGCGGTGGCCTGCAGGCGGCGGGGCGCCGGTGGGGTGCGGTCACCATAGGCCTGATCGCGGCGAACGTCGTGATGTTCGTAGTGACGGCGGTGTCCGCGGCGACCGTCGGGAACTCCCCGCTGGACAACTACCGGTCGCCGGTCTTCGACCAGCTCAGCCAGGTGCCGCTGTTCGTGGAACTCGGCGACTGGTGGCGGGTGGTCACGGCGGCGTTCCTGCACATCGGGCCGGTGCACCTCGCCCTGAACATGCTCGCGCTGCTGGTGTTCGGCTCCGAGTTGGAGCGGCAGCTCGGCCGGTGGCGCTTCCTGGCGCTGTACCTGGTCTCGGTCCTCGGTGGCTCGGCCGCCATCCAGCTGTTCGGCGAGCCGCTCGGGCAGGTGGCCGGCGCCTCCACCGGCATCTACGGCCTGATGGGCGCCCTCGGCGTGCTGATGGTGGCCAACCGTCAGGACCTCCGCGGCCTGCTCACGCTCCTGGGGATCAACGTCTTCATCAGTTTCCTCCCCGGGTTCTCCCTGCTGGGCCACCTCGGCGGGCTGGTGGCCGGCGCGCTGGCCACCGCCATCCTGCTGGCGACACGGCGCCGGCAAGCTCTGCAGCTCGGCGCTCTGGCGCTGTTCGCCGTCGTCCTGCTGGTCGTGGCGCTGACGGTGCCCAC